>JAPUIP010000653.1 GCA_027296925.1 Candidatus Poribacteria bacterium
TCCTCACATACGGTGTGCCTTCGTATTGCACCGTATATCTGTCCGCCGGGGCTTTTCCGGATCGGGATGCCTTGTATTTGCTCAAATCCATCGGTTCCAGAATCGTGAAGACCGCCAATGCTTTGAAAAACTCGCGTGGCATCTCATTTAGCTTTGGCTGGCTTGGTGTTGGAACCACCATGCCGAAATTGGCGGCGTTACCTTCAAATTTCGGCTGGACCGTAAAGCTCTCAACTTTTTCATCTGGGTCCCACGTAATGAACGCTTTCTGGGCCGGCTGAAGCACATCTTTGTCTTTGGCGGCGAAGTAGCAACAGGCCGATTCGGCAAGATTTGGTGTAGTCACAACCAGTGACAGAGTGATTAGGGTGAGAATTCTACGTTTCCACATTGGCCTCTCCTCTGCAATGAATTACGGTTTATGGTCGGTATTTACCGGAGGTTCATCGCCCTTGACAAAGCGTTCGATGGTATTCTGCGTTGCTGGGCGGGTACGGAAATCGGCAATCCACGGCTCCCGAAAGTACGCCTGCTTTTCACGTGGGAGGCCAGCGAGCACTTCTGGCGGGAGGGTCAGCCGATGCCAGTGTGTTGCGAGATGAGAATATGCGTTCAACACGGAAACGCGCGGTGTCTCCCGTTGCCAAACCGGCCCGGCATGACAAGCGTTCTCTGTGAAAAAAACTGCACTGCCCGCCGGACAGTCGTAGCTCATCAGAAATGGACTCCGCTTTCCCGGTTCCAACGACAGATGATCCGGATGCATCGGGAAGTTGGCCTTGTGGCTGCCGATGATGAAATGGGTTCCGCCGTCGTCCTTACCGATATCGGTCATTTCAAAGACAACCCGAACCATTCCGGCGTGAATGCGCCCATTCTGGACGCGGTAACCGAAAATCGGATCGCTCTGTGGCGGACCGCCTCCGTGAAGTTCCCCATGCGCCTCTCCCTTCAGACGCCAGATACAGTAGCTACCCTCAAGTCGAATATCCGGGCCGATAATCTCGTGGAGGACATCGATGACCTTCGGGTGGTCGATCAGTACGCTGGATGGCCCGCTTGGCACCGCCCGATGTTCTGGCGGCAGAGATTCCGGATTATGTTTGATGCGGTCGATCTGATCGGTGATTTCAGAAATTTCATCTGGCGTCAGAATGGCTGGACGCACCAGAAAGCCGGTCAAGTCGAAACGAAAACGTTCCTCTTCGGTCATTGCCATCGTTTAGTTCTCCATACATTAAATTCGAAAATGAACTCATGAATTTTAGAAATTTATACCAGTTCCCACTTCATGCTTCAGAGTAAGGGCGAAAGCCCCGAACCATCAGTCCACGCTGCTCATTCGTCTTCCTCGCTTCCGCAGCGCGTTTTTCAGCCTCGGCACGGTTCGCCGTGGTGGTCGCGCCGACAACAACATAGTCATCAATTCGGCGGTAGCGATTGATGAAGACCGGACGCGGATGTTCCGAGTGATTCTGTTTAGAGCCATGAACGGTCTTGACGTGGAAAAAGATCGAGTCCCCGGCCTTCCCGACAATTGGTAAGGCGCGCTCCCAGGGCCATTCATGCGCGTCTAGGCCGAGGTGAGAGAACGTATCCGTGTGCTTGAGCTGACCAAGCCGGTGTGAGCCCGGAACAACATGCAAGGCGCCGTTTACCAAATCGGTATCCACCACGTAGCTCAGCACGCCCACTGGGCCTTCGTAGTGATGTTCGAAGTAGGCGGAATCCTGATGCAAGTGCTTGGGATGCCCACCAACCGGTTCTTTATAGAGGGACTGCCCATTGCCGAAAAGTTCGATGTTTGGCCCCAGAATCGCCTCAACGATATCCAGTGTTCGCCCATCCAGGGCGGATCGGAAGAAAGCGGTGCTGGTATGGTAGCTGATCCCGAGCACCATGATCTGCTTGTCACGCGGGTAGCCCGGGGGAGCCGGCAAAAAAAGTGTGCCATTGGGCGTTCGCCATCCCTCGACGATTTTTTCGGCGCGATCCAGTAAGGCAATCGATTCTGTGGCGGCAGCCTCGATATCACGATGAATGCCCGCGATGTACTCCTTCATCAGCCCACGGACGACAAGCGCGCCATACTCCTTAAAGATTGCGGCAGCGTGTTGCGGTGCGAAGTCGTCCGCAAATACTTCGATATCTTCAACAATAACAGTGGAATCTGTGGTCATGGGATATACTCCATGCAGAGAAATTTGGAGATTGAGCGTGAGCACAGCCGCCACGCTAGCATAGCATACGCTCCCTCAAAATGTCAAAAAGAAATTCATTGATAGGAATGCAGAACGACAGCTATCACAAATTCAAGCTGTGTCAAGCGGTAGGGTTCGAAGGCAGGTTGCAACGTGATGCGGAATGGAACGGATGAGAAATCATCCCCAAGACGGGCGGCGATCGGTGAGTTCTTGGATGTAGTCTGCTGTACGTTTTAGCTCACGGCGATGTCGTTCGTCGGCTTTGCGCTTTGCGGCTTTTTCATCGGTATACTCAAGTCCCCATGAGCCCTTCTTGAGACGCTTGAGTACGACTTCGCCTGGGATCTGTCTGTTGACATAGTTGAGAAGAGAACGCAAAGTCCAGTAGACATCTGACGTAGAATATTCGAGACTTTCGGCAGGCACCTCGTCTCCAACAAATTCCAAAACGAGCCGAACAAGCTCGGTAAGCTCCTTCACTGTGTGGGCGTTGTCGGAGTCTAATTGAATTGACACCATCGCTTTAACTCAGGGCACCGCGTTTGCGATGCCCTTCCCCCTATTACCCAGCTATGTTCCGATTTTCACCGCGGGCATTCTCGCCGGTTGCGCATCAAAATGAGTATCTGGATGCTTGCTATTCCGAACTTGGATCAGTTGCGCAGCAATGCTTACAGCGATCTCCGGTACCGTTTTGGAACTAATATCCACCCCGATTGGGGAATAGACCTGCGCCAACCGTTCTGCCGGGACGCCGAGTTCGATGAGATCGTCGAAGATGAGCTTCACCTTCCGGCGGCTGCCGATCAGACCGACGTATCTCGCATTGGACTCGACGACGCTGTGCAGCGCCTCCTCATCGTGCTGGTGTCCGCGCGTGACAATGACAACGTAGGTCATATGGTCGATCGGGTATTTGCTTAATTCTTTCGCGATGTCACCGATAATAATTTCATTGGCTTCGGGCAAACGCTCTTGAGAAGCGAAATCGACGCGGTCATCGACAATCGCGATGTTAAACCCCATCCATTTCCCCAGATGACACAGTGCCTGCCCGACATGTCCAGCGCCAGCGATGAGCAGGAGGGGACGTGGTTGTATCGGATCGAGGAATACCCAAACCGCTCCGTCCTTCCAGCGGAAAAGTCCGGGGGCATCTTCCTCCAGAATTTCAGTCGATTCGCCCGGCACAGCTGCCTCTAATTCTGCATTACCCAAAGTACCACGTTGCTCGCCACTGGTAGCGATGAACATTTTCGCGCCGACTTTGATATCATCGATCTCACTTTTAACGACCGTTGCAAAGACGAGGGGCGTCTTTTCATCTTCGAGTTCCTGCAATCGGGTAAACATCAACGACTCTTCCTTGGTCGTCGGGAGATCAATGAAAATCTTCATATTGCCGCCACAGATCAAGCCGTCGTCCCAGCCGTAGTCGCTGTCTAACTGGAAGTCGAGCAGACGCGGCCCGCCGCCTTGCATTAAGCCGATTGCCTGCCGTCGCGCTTCCGCTTCGACACATCCGCCGCCAAGCGTCCCAATATTGCGGAGATCTGGCAAAATCAATAATTTCGAGCCCGGCTTTTGGGGGGTGGACCCCTTTGTTTCCACAACAGTACAGTAAGCGCCAATCTCTTCGGCTGCAATCAGTTCAGTGACCTTTTGATAGATCTCGTTCATTTTTTATCCCTTCGTGTCTCTTAATTGTGAATCGACGTATCCGTTCCCATCGGGTGCACCCGACTTCATTCGCATCCCTAAAGTGCATGCTGTTCGGAAACGCTACGAGCAACTAACTCCCAAAACTGTTTACGCTGAGATTTATCCAGATCCAGCCGTAAAATCAACTCGGCCCCATCCCGACCGATTTTTGTCGGAACGTTGAGGTAGACTTGCGTGTCACTTGCCTGAACGAGAGAGCTAACACTCATGATGCGTTTCTTGTCCAACGCGATTGCCGCAACAATTTGTGAAATCCAGGCGGACAAAGTGTACGGCGCCTCGACGTTCACAAATTTCTTGTGCTGGTCATTTACGGCAGCCGTCAGTTCACGAATCTGCGTTGCGCTTAACAGAAGATCTAGCGGTATGCCATTCACACGACAATATTGCGGCAGGGGGTAAATTGCATCATCATTCCCAATCACAAGCGTGGTTATATCTTGTACCGAGACATCCAGTTGATTTGCAATTTGGTTTTTCAGGTATGCACTGGCTGCTCCGCCAGACAACCCAATCACTTGGCCCCTCTCCGCCTCAAGTTCACGATAGACGTAAAACGCAAGAGAACATGCCGGCGGCATGGCGACCACGACTCGCGCTGTTGGTGCATGCTGTTTGATAGCCTGAGCGAAATTTCGGGCAAGTGCCACATGGGCTCGGTATTGCGCCTGAATGGAACGCAACACCGGACGCACTGAGTCGGGAAGGAGAATCACAATCTGAGAATCTTCCAGCACAGATAATTCCCTTACGGCATGCAATTGAGTGTCCGAGCCTGCGATAGCAATCGCCTGTTGCAGGTCTTGTACCACATCACATGGAAGACCCGGCTTATCGTCAACCCAAACAACTTCGGAGGCAAGATCCAAATGACAGATTGCTGATACAACAGGAATTATACAATTTCCACGTCCGAGGATACTAACCTTCATTCAGTAACCACTTGGCCCAAGGGTTGGTTTACAAGAGTGTCTCAGCGAGTTCCTGGAAGTTTGCCTCTAACATGGCGCCCTGTTTGCCCATCTCGGAGTCGGGAGCCAGCTTTGCTTCTGATAGCTGCTCATAGCGTTCAACATACTCCAGGAGTGCCTCGACCTCCTTCTCGTAACAGATCGCCGAAGATAAGACCTTCTCTTTGATCAAGGTTGGCAATTCTGCCTCTGTAATCTGCGTGAGCTCCCATCGCCACAATTTTTCGGAAATGTAGCTTATAAAGCGTTTCAGCGTATCCCCTTCGTAGGCTGCATCCTGCAGCGCTTTCAACTCCAGGACAAGATCCACGGCGACATCAAAGGGATTTGCCGAAGAACCTTGCGACGCTGAAACCTGAGGAAATGTCCGCCTCAGTTTCATCAACACACGTCCACTGGTGGATATAGGCAACTTATTTTCAAACAGAAACGCGCGGAGATTCGGGTAATCATCTGGGGATTTCACCCCTTCCAGCCATGTGTCCTCGATGGGGGGCAGGGATTGCAAGTCAAAGTTCAGCACCTGATGCTTCCGGATTTGATTGATTTGCTGAGAGCTTGGGTTCATTGCCGTTTCCAGTAACGCTGATGGCGCATCGGTATAGGTATTCAGAAATTCGATGACTTCGGCAATTTTGGGCTTTTCCTCTTCGATCGCCGCTACAGTTTCCGCGATGGATTCGGCAGGTATATTCTTCCGCCGCTTTTTTTTCGTTTTAGACCGCTTCTGCGGCTTGGGATTCGTGATACGCACCAGTTGTTTGTCGAGTGATTGTTGGTATGTCAGCAGTTCTTCGCGCAGCAGACATAGCAAGGTGTCGCTATGAATTCTTAGCATAGCGGGTGTCGCGATCTCCTGCAGTCCACGACCGGTTTTCGCATTAAGAGCCCGGTCCATGTGCCGCTTTAGCGTATTCAGATCCCTCTCATTGCGGATGATAATTTTCCCGCCAAGAACCAGATCTATCAATCTCTTGGTTTCTAAAGGTAGACTGAGATTGATTTCGCAGATTGGCTCGAAATTCTCACGAAGGACCTCCCGTATTTTGCCATCGGTCAATATCATCCACAGCGTTGCATAGTATTGATCCCGCTTGGCGCGATCGCCAGGCACCTCCTGCATCCAACGTTTAATAATAGAGAAGTTATCCTTGAGATGACTGAGGACTGCATCAAACACCTGATCTGAAACCTCAAACCCTTCAAAAGTATTCCTCCTTCGGAGGGAGATGTTGCGTGAGCCCGAATCCTCTGCCGAGGCACTGCCGGTTTCGGGTTGCTTGGGCATCAGCAGAATATCCGCCAGAGGTTTTAGAACCGCTTCAAATTGTTGTTGATGCCGACTGACAAAATTGCCGAGCTCCAGCAACTCCATCCATAGTTTTCGGTGTCTCTCAATCTGTTTGGGATGAATGGCGGCGTTCAGCGCAAAGCGGTGGAGTCGATCGCGTACGGTCTTTTCCGTCCACTCTGGCAAAGAAACGGGCTCTAAAAGTTCTCCATTTTCGAGGACCAGCAAATCAACCGTGCGAAGCAGCTCTTTTTCAATGAAGTATTTTTCGAATACAGAATCGTAGAAGAGCCCGGTTGCTCGATCCAACACCTGATTAGCCAATTTGTAGCCGGATAAAATGAGGTGTCTGATAGTTGTCTGACGCAAATCTTGAAGTTGCCACGCTTCGAGGATCGGATCTATGCTGCGTTTGAGCAAATCCTTTCTCGATTCCGTCTCATCCTCATCGAAATGCTCACCGAGATATTTACCGAAAAATTCGATAAATTCAAACATGCGATTTCGCAATTCGTTAATTGCAAGGTCATCCCAGACTTTCTCGTAGATGCGCTGCCCCGGTTGGAGTGTGAGTGCTTGAAGCCGGCTGTCGATACGCGCCTGGAAATTCGCCATGACATCACGTGCACGTTGATTCGCTTGTGCCATATACTGATCGATGACCGATGAGCATTCGGTAATCGCTTCGCGGATGGCTTCATGGGATGCCTGGAGTTCGGTGACAACGAATTCGATGCGGTCCGGATGGAGCGGGTCATAAACAGCCGCCGTTGGAAGTACCTGCACCGATTCTAAGTCGTGCGCCGGGAGACACGGAACACTCGACACAATTTCGTCTGCCGCTGACTTACCTTGCAAATAATCACTGAGTGTTAAACAGTAGCTCAGATCCAGGAGATCCGGATAGCGCTTTACGTGCGTTCGATAAACAACGAATAGGCGATCATAGGCACCTGTGGCGACTGACTCGAACAGTTCATCCTCGTTCATGTGAATGTGCTGAATATTCGTCTGCTCAGGAATGACGACCTTGGCGGATGCATCGGAGGTGTCCTCGGAGGACGCAAGGACATAGCCGCCCGTTTTGATGGACGTTGGTACGGTGAACTCGACGTTCAAAACCTCTTGCGCTAACTCTGGCAACGTGAGCGATTTACCGAGATGGAGGGTCGTGATGTCTTTGAGGACGCCATCAGCGAAATCTGTCACTTGACGCGCATTACGCTCCAACTCCTGTACACTTTTGCGAACTCGGTCGTGGTCATCTGTGGCTTCCGCAGCGATCCTGGCTTCGTCAATCCAGGAAATCCATGCCCCTGGTCGCGCCTTCATTTTGAGTGTAAGTTTGCCATCCTCCGAATCAAATACGGGGAGAATCTGCCCTTCAGACGATTTCTTCGGTGTCCAAATCAGCAAATATTTATCATTCTTTGCACCAAGCCCTAGCCCAAAAGTGTCTCCCCAATCCATTCGCCCTTCGACGCTAGATTTAATCTTATTGGTTAAAGCGAAAAGCGCACTTGAACTAAAGTTTAAGGATAGGCTCTGAATTTGATGATGTTGACGTCCGTCCAATATCTTATCCTACGCTATAGGTATTATTGAGCAACGATAACCAGCCCATATCCAAATGGGTGTAAATCATCAATCCTCAACCGTTCACATGATAGCACAGAACCAACATGAAATCAATAAAAAACGGGCAATTCTTGCCCATACTGTTACGATGATGTATGGGAAATCCTTGCCCTCAAAGTTCGTGCTGTAATCTGTGTATTTTTTCAGTGTTTTATGAATCTGGATGAAGCCCTTGTTCAGGAATGTCATTATTTGCGAGCAGCATCTCTCGATCAAAGATGAAATCTTTGCGAGAACCTCCCAAGGTTTGACCTTCTGTTTGCTGTTCCCTGAAGTATTGAGGAAGCGTAATTCCGGTCATCTGGATGGCATCCTCTGGACACGCTTCAACACAATAGCCACAAAAGATGCAGCGGAGCATGTTTATTTCAAAAACTTCCGGGTATTTTTCGCGCTGGTAGCCTTCTTTGGTTTTCCAGCCGTCAGGAGCCGGCGCGCCCTGGATTGTTATGCACTTTGCGGGACAAGCTGTTGCACACATGAAGCAAGCCACACACTTGATATGTCCTTCTTCATCCTTTGTCAACTTATGAATGCCACGATAGCGATCGTTTCGCTCTTCAACACTACGTAGGTCTTCAGGATATTGGTATGTAAATTTCCGCTTGGGGATATGCTTCAGTGTAGTAAGCATGCCTTTGATCAGGGCAGGAATGTAAATCCTGTCCCAAAACGACATCTCTTCATTAACCTTCATAAAAGCTTGTGACGGCTCCAATTCTGTTCGTGGTCAAGCGCACAAAACCGTAGTGCTGCATTGTTGCCAAGAAGCCGTTCTCCTTTCAATGATTTGAAACGCGGCGAGATAATTCACTGAATCAATTCGGGGACATCAGCTTGTCTTAAACTTTATCGAGAAAACTTGTCCCAACATAGCTTTGGACAAAGCGCTTAATGATGGTAGCACAATTTTGACGTTAATGTCAAGTTTTACCGTGCTATCCTTTCAGCGCACCGTCAGGACATCGCGCTGTAGTTGGGAGCTTCCTCCGTAATCGCAACGTCATGTGGATGGCTTTCACGATAGCCGCTGCTCGATATCCGCATGAACTGACTTTCGATACGTAATGATTCAATGTTTGGCGTTCCACAATATCCCATTGCTGCGCGGAGTCCGCCGACCAATTGATAAACAAAATCTCCCAATTTGCCTTTATATGGGACCCGACCTTCAATACCCTCTGGCACAAACTTTGATGCTATTTCATCCCCTTGAAAGTATCGCTCGCTCCCACCACGCTCTTTCATAGCAGATACAGAACCCATACCCCGATAGATTTTATACGTTCGTCCTTGATATATGACGGTTTCGCCGGGACTTTCCTCAGTGCCGGCAAAGAGACTTCCAATCACTACCGAGCTTGCTCCGGCGCCGATTGCCTTCGCAATATCACCTGAATACCGGATGCCGCCATCAGCGATGATTGGGATGCCATCTTTGTCTGCTTCTTGGGCGCAGTCGTAAACGGCTGTAATCTGAGGAACACCAATTCCTGAAATGACGCGAGTCGTACAAATTGACCCGGGGCCCATTCCTACCTTAACCGCATCAGCCCCCGCATCAATCAACTGACGGGTGGCTTCGCCAGTGACAACGTTCCCAGCAATCAGTGCTACGTCAGGAAATTCCGATTTAATCCGTCGGGTTGCATTGATCACATTCCGATGATGACCGTGGGCTGTATCGATATACAGCACATCGACATCTGCATCAACCAGCATACCCACTTTTTCCAGACTGAAGGAAGGGCTAATGGCTGCACCAACCCGCAGCCGCCCAGATTCATCCTTGCAAGCCTGCGGATACTTTTCTACTTTATCAATATCTTTTATGGTGATTAACCCACAGAGATGGAAGTTTTCATCGACGATCGGTAGCTTTTCCTTACGGATCTGGTGCAGAATCTGCTTCGCTTTTTCAAGCGTGATACCTGGTGACGCAGTGGCAAGCTGTTCGCTTGGCGTCATCAGTTCAGTCACCGGTAGATCCAGATCCGTTTCATACTTCAGATCTCGGTTCGTGATCATTCCAACGAGGTAGCCCTCTTGGGTCACAATTGGGATGCCTCCGATTCGGTATCGTGCAGTGAGTTCCAGGGCATCGCGGACCGTTTTATCCGGGGTCAAAGTGATCGGATCTACGATCATTCCACTTTCCGAGCGCTTGACTTTGTCGACTTCATGGACCTGCTCGTCAATTGACAAGTTGTAGTGGATGAACCCGATTCCGCCTTCTCGTGCAAGCGCAATCGCAAGTTCCGACTCTGTTACGGTATCCATGGCGGCACTGCAGATTGGAATATGGAGGCGGACATCACGAGTCAATTGTGTCCTGGTATCCACTTCATTCGGGAGTACGCTGGATTCACCAGGGATTAATGAAACATCATCAAATGTCAATGCCAGCTTGGAAAATTTAGAGGGCACTGCGTTGGAAAATGTCGTGTCCATTGGGGTTGCCTCCTTTGATGAAAACAGGGCAAGCAAAAGATCCTGAACCTAAAGGGTGGGTCAATACAGAACATTATTTAGGAAGGAAAATATTAAGCAAGAATCTTACCACATCAGCGGCGGATTGTCAAAGAAAAGTTGACATGGCGAGACACCAAAGCGGCACGTCCCTACTTTTTCAGAACCATCTTTCGAGTGGCACGGAAGTCGCCGGCTTCAAGTGAGTAGAAATAGACCCCGCTGGTGACCGCTTCACCAAGGTCGTTGCGGCCGTCCCAGCGAACCGCTCGCAATGGGAATCGATAGTCGCCGGCAGCGAGGTGCCCGAGCGAAAACTCCCGTACCGTCCGACCCAGCAGATTATAGATCGTGAGTACGACTTGGGCATCCTCACCCAGCAGAAACGGGATGCGGGTGCCGGAACCACACCGTGGGTCGTGCGGCTGAAACGGATTCGGATAGTTTTGCAGCAGAACCGTCGGCGGGAAAATCTCCGGCAGAAGCGGCTTCTCCACCAGCGCATCTGTCGAGAAATCCGCGGACAGCACTTCGGCGAGATTCCACACCCTCAGCCCACCGGCTACAGCGAGATATTGTCCATCCGGACTAAAGGCGAGGGTATTCGTTTCCACTTCGCCTGTGAGTGTCCTGAGTTCATCACCAGTCTGGACATCCCACAGCCGAATTGTAGAGGGTGTCGACTCGGAATTTCCCGACGCCAAGATGTTCCCGTTGGGGTGAAACGCCAAAGCAATAATAAACCCTTTTTCATCCCTCAAGGTGCGTAACAGTTGACCGGTGTTGACATCCCAGAATTTGATGGTGTGACTTTGCGGATCGTGTCCACTGGTCGCGAGGGTCGTCCCATCGGGGGAAAACGCCAACGCCTCCACGTTCTCGTTGGGCACGGTTTGGAGGGGACGGCCGGTCTGGACATCCCAGAACTGGATAGCTCCTGCCTCTGTGCCGGAGGTACTGCCGGCGGCGAACCGTTTGCCGTCGGGACTGAAGGCCAAAC
>JAPUIP010000654.1 GCA_027296925.1 Candidatus Poribacteria bacterium
TGTTCGGGTAGTATACCAACTCATGCGCAACTTTCGAACGTTCGAATCAAAATAAAGGAAATGAAGAAAATGGGTTATTCATCGATATTCCCCAATTTCCCCATTTCCTCTTGCATTTCACGGTTACTGTCAGACTCAGTCGGTTTCTACCTCCCAACCCGTGGTTTCGACGTCAATCATCTCTGCGTCATCGCCTGCTTGTTCTAACCTTACATCCAGGCAGAGGCTTTGCAATTCCTTCACAAGGACGTTAAACGATTCTGGAGTACCTGGCGCGGGGGCGTTCTCCCCTTTGACAATGGCTTCGTAGATTTTACTCCTTCCGACAACATCATCCGACTTAATCGTGAGCAGTTCCTGAAGCATGTACGCGGCGCCATACGCCTCTAATGCCCATACCTCCATTTCACCAAACCGTTGTCCACCTTGCTGCGCCTTACCACCGAGGGGCTGCTGAGTTACCAGCGAATAGGGGCCCGTGCTGCGGGCGTGAATTTTGTCATCCACCAGATGGTTGAGCTTGAGGATATACGCATTTCCAACGGTGACTTCCTGGGCAAACGGTTCACCTGTTCGTCCATCGTATAGCCTCGCCTTTCCGCTTTCCGGCAGTCCGGCCTCGCGCAAGAGGTCATGGATCTCCTCTTCCGCTGCACCATCGAAGACCGGCGTAGCAATGTACAAACCAAGTTTCTCCGCTGCCCGGCCCAAATGCGCCTCCAAGATCTGCCCAGCGTTCATGCGCCCAGGGACGCCCAATGGGTTCAGTACGATATCGATTGGTGTCCCATCTTCCAGATACGGCATGTCCTCGCTTGGGAGTATTTTCGCGACAACGCCCTTGTTGCCGTGTCTGCCAGACATCTTATCGCCCACGGAGATCTTGCGGCGGTTCGCCACATAGACTTTCACCAGTTTGATGACTCCCGGCTTCAACTCATCTCCCTTGTGAATTTTTTCAATCTCTGCATCCTTTTCCGCCGCCAGGGCATCAATACGTCCCTGCGCCAGTTGCCGAATACGACGGATACGGTACATTGCATCTGCATCTGCAACATGGAAGTGGTCCAGAAGTACGCCCGCATCCAACAGTTCTTCGGTAACAACATCACCGCGTTGAGCGAGAAGGTTTATACCGTCAGAAATGCTACTGGCAAGCGTCTTGTCGAGCAGGGCGTTACGGATCTCGATGTTCTTTCGCCGGCTGATTAACGCATATTTTGCCTTCCATTCCTTCTCCACCTCTTTCTCTTTGGCAAGTTCGCGCAATTCAGTTTGGCGATCGCGTTCCCTCTTCTTACGGGAGAAAACCTTAACATCGACCACCACACCTTCTGTGCCGGGTCTAACATACTTGGAAGCATCACGGACCTCACCCACCTTCTCGCCAAAAATCGCCCGCAGAAGTTTCTCCTCTGGGCCAAGGTCGCTCTCGCCTTTTGGGGTGACCTTGCCGACCAAGATGCTTCCGGGCCGAACAATCGAGCCAATGTGAATGATTCCCTCTTCATCGAGCTGAGCCAGGGCTTCTTCCGAGAGGTTTGGGATGTCCCGGGTGATTTCCTCGCGCCCCATCTTCGTATCTCGCGCTTCCACTTCAAACTCTTCGATGTGGACAGAGGTGTAGGTGTCATCGGTTACGAGTGATTCACTGAGGAGCAAGGCATCCTCATAGTTGTATCCCTCCCAAGACATAAAGGCGACCAAGACATTGCTGCCGAGTGCAAGTTCCCCATTTTCCGTGGAAGTTCCATCGGCGATGACCTGTCCCGCTTTCACCACCTCTCCAACATCTACACACGGACGTTGGTGAATGCTGGTGCCGCTGTTGGATCGTTTGAAGTTCATTAGGCGGTAAACATCGTATCCCATTTCACTGAACGACTGTTCTCCGCCATCGAATCGAAAGGCGTCCTCCGTACGGAGGATAATCTCGGATGCGGAGACACTTTCCACAACGCCATCTCGCTTTGCCAGCACAACCGCCCCGGAGTCATGGGCAGCTTTGTACTCCATGCCAGTCCCAATACATGGCGCCTCCGGGCGGATCAGCGGAACCGCCTGTCGTTGCATGTTACTCCCCATCAGGGCGCGGTTCGCATCGTTGTGTTCGAGGAAGGGAATAAGCGCGGCAGAGACACCAACAAGCTGCTTCGGGGAAACATCAATGTAATCCACCTCTTGCGCTAATTTCCGGGGGAAATCATCCTTGTGTCGCGCGATCATCATGTCCGGGCTCATGTTCCCTGACGAATCAAGGACAGCATCTGCCTGCGCAATGGTGAATGCATCCTCTTTGTCCGCCGTCAGATAATCGATCTGGCTGGTTGCTTGCCCATTGACCACTTTGCGATAAGGGGTTTCCATGAAGCCGTAGGCGTTTACCCGTGCGTAAGTACTCAATGAAACAATCAACCCGACTGAGGGACCTTCGGGTGTCTCGATCGGACATATCCGCCCGTAGTGGGTACGGTGAACGTCACGAACTTCGAAGGTGGCGCGTTCCCGATGTAAACCACCGGGCCCCAAGGCGCTCAAACGACGTTTGTGGGTCAATTCATCCAGCGGATTGGTCTGTTGCATGAATTGGGAAAGTTGGCTGGAGCCAAAGAAATCCTTGATTGCGGCGGTCAGCGGCTTCGGATTAATCAGGTCGAGTGCTGTCAGATTCTCCAGTTCTTGAACCGTCAACCGTTCCCGGGTGGCGCGGGCGACACGCAACATCCCCATCCGGACCTGATTCTGTAGCAGTTCTCCGACAGCCCGTACCCGACGGTTGCCCAGGTGATCGATGTCATCCATTTCCCCTTTCCCGTTCTGAACGTTCATCAGGTATTTGAGGACGGCAGCGACGTCTTCCCGACGCAAGATGCGCATATCCCCAGCCACGGTCTCGTTTCCATTTCGATACAGAGAGAGATGCCCAAGCTTTCCATTCAGCTTGTATCGTCCGACCTCGGCGAGGTCATAGCGCACCGAGTCGAAAAACAGTTTCTCGAAGCGGTTGTGTGCACTTTCAATTGTGGGCGGATCTCCGGGCTGCAGCTTGCGGAAAATCTCCACCACCGCTAAGTCCTGGACACTGCCACGATGGACATTCAGGGTATCGCCTGTTTTCTCGATGGTGTAGTTATCTCTACTGTGTTTATTGGAAATGCGCCAGCGGCGGTTCGCTATCTTTACCTGCACGGTTGCGGCGGGCAATAGTGATATGCGATTCGCCTTAAACTGCCGGTGCCAGGCAGCCGACACGGGTGCCCCGTCAATCGCGAGATCGCTTTGGCAGTCCAACGGTGCTTCAAACAGGAGCGGCAGCTTGTAATCCGATTGGAGATCTCGCTCGAGTGTGTTTCGCAGAAATCGAATTTCGCCTGCCTCTGCTGCATCTAAAACCTCAATTTCTTGGACGCCTGCGTTGAGCAGATCGACAATCTGTTCCGCCGTCAGTTCGACATTCGGTTCCAGCAGGACCTCCCCGGTATCGGGATGCTCAACAGAGCTCGCTGAAACCCGAGTCGCCAGCGAGCCATCAAGCCGAACCCGCTCTGTCCCAGCATACAGCTTGAGAATGGTTTCATCGGTTTCCCATCCGAGCGCTCGAAGTAGGACCGTTACGAGCATCTTTTTCCGGCGATCTAGCCGGACATAGATCAAATCCTTGATATCGTATTCAAATTCGATCCATGCTCCCCGATATGGAATAATTTTGGCGACATAAAGTTGATGTCCGCTCGTGTGAGTTTCTTCACCGAACGTCGCACCGGGAGATCTCTGCAGTTGACTGACAATGACTCGCTCAGAACCGTTGATAATAAAGGTTCCATTTTCGGTCATGAGGGGAATTTCGCCCATGTACACTTCGGACTCTTTGATCTCAATCAGCCGCTTTTCGCCGGTATCTTTATCTTGCTCTCTCACCACCAATTGAAGGCTGACTTTGATTGGAACAGCGTAACTGAATCCACGGGACTGACATTCGTTGATGTCGTACTTCGGGGCACGGAGAGAATAGCTGACGAACCTCAGTTCGGAAGTGTCGCTAAAGTCGCTGATGGGAAAAATTTCGTTGAAGACTGCTTGAAGCCCTTTATCTTTACATTCTTCTGGGGGGATATTTCGCTGAAGGAATTCAGCGTAGGAGGATTTTTGAATTTCAATGAGGTCCGGAAGATCCATGATCTCCGGAATTTTGCCAAAAGACAATCGTTCACGTTTGCCAAATTTGACGACGTGGGGCATGCTTTCACCTTTACCTTAGAGGATTAGATAGTGGGAGCATATTATTTTGTTGTTGAATAATCCTACTTCTTCAAAAGAAGCGCAACGAATTATTATACGAAAAATCATTGCCTGATGTCAAGAAAATTTGGTTCATCAGACTTAAGTGGGGGTATGGATCTTGCTAAAGGAACACTGCCATGACTCGGATTCGGAAGTTCTCAAAGTTTCGGAATCCAAATGCTCGGCGTTTGATGAGTTTCATCTTCGTGGTGAGGCCCTCGCCGAGGCCACCGGTCGGTCGTCGATGAAAGTACTTGGCGAT
>JAPUIP010000655.1 GCA_027296925.1 Candidatus Poribacteria bacterium
GACCCGTGGGCTCTGCTCTCAACTCCTCTTGGCGGTCAAGAAGTCGCCTTCACTCGACGGGGCCGACGACGCCAACAGAGTGCTGATCGCCGATGATCTGGACAGTATTGAAAGGGCTTTCGATCCGATCAAATATGATGAGGTGACCCGCCGTCCCTGTCTTGAGGTCTATTTGCCCTCGCAGGATCATGACGATCTGGCCCCGGCCGGGCAAGCGGTGATTTCTGTGCTGATTCATTATACACCCTACTCTCTCAAGGGAGGGTGGACGGACGAGGCGAGGGAGAGACTCTGCGACGATGTGATTGAGACCCTCGACGATAAAATGCCAGGTATCAGGCAGAGCATTCTCGGCAAAGAACTGCTCACGCCGCAGGATATCCAGGAGCGTTACGGCTTGAGCGGGGGTCAGCTTTGCGAAGGCGAGCATGCACTCGACCAACTACTGGTGCGTCCGACACCCGAATGCATTCAATACAAAACCCCATTTGACGGACTGTACCTCTGTTCCGGAGGGAGCTTCCCCGGAGGGGGATTGACGGGGGCACCGGGAGCCTTGGCAGTCAAAGTGGTGCTATTAAAATAATAGTTCTACACGGAAGTTCGCTTAGGACGATGAGTTTTAAGCGGGAGGTTTGCCAGTGCAAAATCCGGTGCACTTTGAGCGTTCATTTCACTGCCTTAATGGAGGTAGAATCATGAATATGGAAACCCCGAAAGGGAATAGCATGGATGACATGCGAAACGCCTACAGAAAGCGCGGGGTCGATTACCGATCGCCAACAACACTGCGGACGCTACCGCGCGAATACTATCAATCGGAAGCAATTTATGCTGAAGAATTAGAAAAGATTTTTTATAAGCGTTGGCTGTTCGTATGCAGGGAAGAAGAGATTCCGGAGCCTGGTGATTTTCAGACGGTTGCCATCGGCGATGAGAGCCTTATTGTCGTTCGCGATGCTCAAAATAAGATACAGGCGCATTTTAATGTTTGCCGTCATCGCGGAACAAGAATTTGTAACACAGAGAAGGGCCAATTTTCTTCAGGTGTCATTCAATGCCCGTACCATGCCTGGAAATACGATCTCAGTGGTGGTCTCAAGGCAGCCCCCTTACTCAACGACGTGGCTGATTTCGAGAAGACGGACTATAGTCTATTCTCCGCGCACGTCGGCATTTGGGGTGGATTCGTTTTCATCAACCTCGCCGAAGCGCCCGTCCCCTTTGAAGAAGAAATGGGCGCCCTGATGAACAGGTTCGAGGATTGGAATCTCCCCGATTTGCGGATAGCACACAAGTTAGAGTACAAACTGAACTGCAACTGGAAGATAATTCTCCAAAACTACCAGGAGTGCTACCATTGCCCTGGAGTGCACCCCATGCTTTCAAAGCGGACTCCCTTTCGCGGCGCGGTACATGACTGTTTTGAGGGGGCCGTGATCGGCGGTTACATGGAGATGACCGAGAAACGTGGCAGCATGACAATGGACGGAAAGGCGGCCGCACCCCCGGTAGGCAAGGTATCCGGAGATGATCTCCAGCGCGTTCACTACTATTCGGTCTTTCCAAATCTACTGCTAACGCCGCACCCCGATTTCGTTTTGTATCATCGCATCCGTCCGGTGGCCTTCGACAGAATCGAGAATGATTGCTTTTTTCTGGTTCATCCCGATGTCATCGCAGCACCGAAGCTTATGGAACGGTTTCAGTCTGCAGTGAGCTTCTGGGACCTGACGAACCAGGAGGACTGGCAAGTATGCGAGCAGATGCAACTCGGCCTCAAATCGCATCGATTCAAGCGCGGCCGCTACTCGCCGTTTGAGGACATCGCCTATGCCGTGGATCAGGAAGTACTAAAGGCACTCGGCCATAAGCCACCAGAAATGGAAGGATGAGTGAGTAGTTGTCCTCAGTTGTGGGTTTTGTCGTCATGGCCGTTCCGGGGCTCAATTCCCTTGATCTGCCTTTGCTCGGAAGGTACGATAATTCGCGGGTGTCAAGTCAGAAGATTGATGTCAGTCCTTTTTGAGATGGATTTCAAATGAAAATCAAGCCAATAAGGGCCCGCAGTTTGAAGTGGTGTTGGCTGCATGGGTAAACTTTGGAGGCCGGCTTCGAAGCCATTTCTGCCCGCTTGAAAGCGTCATTCACGTCGAGATCTAATGGACCTTCGAACGATCCCCGCGATAAGCATGTCTTGTAATAATATGCTGAAACTGATCGGGCTATGACTTGGGGATCAGTCTGTGCGGTGAGGTTGGCACGCGACAATAGCTAGTCGGATCCGGGTTTCGCGACGGTAGCGACACAGAATCTATTCGGGAGTCCATATTTACGGCGTGAAAGCCACCTGAATAGAGCAGATCTCCTTCGCGAGCCCGTACCAGTTCTCGCGAGTACTCATTCGTTTTGTGGAATTCCTTGTCAATTTATTAGGCCAAACAAGTGATGAGCGGGGGCCACAGTCTCACTTCATAGTCTGGCTACGCTGCGAAATCCTCATCTGAGAGGCAAACACCTTCATCCGAGAGGATCATAGGTCCTTAGAAAAGAAGGAGTTAATTGGGGATACTATTTGCACTCCACGAGGAACGCCAAGTTGAATTGCGAGTTTGATGTTGCCGGATGATCGAACGAGATCGCGGAGTCGAAGATCATATCTTTGCTGGGTGCGAATTGTTGAAGTCATGCCTCCATTATCGCCTGTGAAGGCTTCAGAGAGAAAGTTTTCACGGTCTAGAGGACCTAATCCCGGCAAAAATAGGGCTTGGTAGACCGGTTGAAATTAGCGATAATTGACGAGTTCTCCTATACAAAAGTCCAAGATGTCGTGATCAGTACCTCTGCGCTTGACAATCGCAGGTGGTCTCATTGGTGCTTGACAAGGACAGACAAGCGCGCAATCTGGCGAACTTGAACATTTTGGAGTCCTCTCATCGGATAAGGAGCAAACTACTCGCAGCTCTGGCTTAAAAACTACACGTCCAATCACGTGTTCAACATCAACTCTGCCCAGGCGTAGGGATGGTCGGATAAACCGCCGCGGGGTCCCTTGCCTTCAGGGCCGCGATCAATCCCACTCCCAACAACGCGAGCGCCGTGGTCCGACCGATAGAGGATGTGGTCGATTGCACGTTCAGTAATGGCGTTTTCGAGACCAGCAGATTCTTTGAGTTTAGAGAGTACTTTGCTCTCAGTTCGAACATTAAAGTCGCCGCCTACCAGGAGGTTTTTCAGGGGCTCGTGAGCGAGCACGTCTTCGGCCAGTCTACGGTGCTTGGAAGGCTCCCATTCGCGCTGACCGGGAACATGTAGCGAGTAAACGGCCCAGTCGGCCTCACCGATGCGCACCTGCACTCGGATTGCGCTGGCGGGTGACCAGCCCTCGCCTTCGAGCGTGTAGTCGTGTGTGTTGGAGATTGGCCAACGGCTGAGGATAGACTTGAACTTGCCACCGTATCGACCGGTCACGTCGCCCCAGCTGGGAGCACGATGGTGCGCCGACGAAACCGAGCCGACGTAAACATGAGTGAGCCCCAAATGTCTCGCGATTTCTCCCGACCAGTCTGGCGCGGCCATGCCTTGATTGAATTTAGGCGTCTCGTTCGTTAGCACTAGGTCGGGCTTGCGATCGACCAGCGCATTGGCAGCTTCTCTTGGTGTACACCATTGCCCGCAGGCGACATTCCAAGTCACGATCCGTAGTCGGTCAGGTGCCGGAGAGCTTTCCTGTTGCGGACTAGGTCCATTCTGTTGGCCGAGAGCCGACTTGGCCGCCGCGACCGCGGCTAGGCTTAGACTAGCAAGAAAGGAACGACGTTTCATGATGTGTCTCCTTGGTTGATGGGTTGTCTTTTCAGAAGCCGTGTGGTGTAATTACTCGGCTGACAGCAAATCAGGTTCATCCGGACCAACCGTAAACAATTGTGAAGACATCAGTTACATCGATGCCTTTTTTACACCACACGGGTAATTATAGATCAGCACCTCGGTTCTTGTTATTCACGCCCATTATTCTTCTCGAATGCTCACTAAAACTGTCTGTGTGACCGCAATTGTAGCGGCGGGGCGGTGAAGATGCCAATGGCAGCATTGCGGACGCACCTAGTCACTTGTATCCTCTGGCGTTGGAGCAGATGGCAGGGTGGTCCGATTGACGCCTGACAAGCGCACAGGCAATCACTTTTATCCGTGACGACCCTATGCCGCTGGTTCCAGAGGTTGTGTGGGAACAATAATTTCAACCGCCCCACGTGTCATAAGGAGAAGTCCCACTTTCCTGAGATT
>JAPUIP010000656.1 GCA_027296925.1 Candidatus Poribacteria bacterium
CCCAATCTGTAGGTTGCCGCCAAACGATACGTTGGGCATGCCGTCATTCACATCGGGCTTGATGTTGTACTTGAGTCCGCCGACCACATCGAAAACGGACTGGTCATAAACACGCCGGTCTCGGTTCGCATCCCCAACGCCATAAAAGTCGGGGATAATTTTGCGGATGCCTCCGGTCGAGAAGGTTGCGCCCACAGTCAGATCTAACCGCTCGCTGACGCCATAGGTCAGCCGAAGGGGCAACAGAAAGGTCTCGATCTCGAATTCAACATTGTGCAATTCTTCAAAGTTTCCAATCACGACGTTTTGGGGTTGCCTTGGTTCTTTATCCAACCTTTTTTTGTCGAATTGAAACATCCCAAAAGAGGTGGTGTATCCTCCCTTCCCTAAGGTTTCCGCGGTTTGCATCACGCCGAGTTGCGTTGACGGTGGACCTTGTCCAGAGACAGAAGTCGTTGTGATGCTGAGTAAAGCAGAAAGGATAAAAAAAATGTCCCGGCGCACGGGATAAAAAAATAGCATATATAAAGCCTCACAAGTTCGCATTTGGGGAAGCATCGGGGATACTGTCAGGGAAGCGCTTCGACCATCTCGCTTTCGTCTCGCCTGCCGTTATTCGGTGTGTTATCAAACGAGGTGATAAAGTATTGGCGAACCACAAGCTGTTGGGCAACCAGGATGCGGTCTTCGCCAGTAATCGTTACGCTCTTCTTTTTGGCGTCAAGCTTCCTCCGAGGGACGAGCTCACCTCCCGCCACGGTGGCATAGATCTGGTACCCGTCGAGGTCTGGCTCCGGGTTGGATGACCAGGATATTAACACGTCATATCTGGGGCTCCCAAACCGAAACCCAAACCGGGTGCGAACATTTCGTGGCGGAATTGGCGGAAGATTTGGTGAGGTCGATTCCAGTGTAGTGACGCCCTCGGCACCAAATTTGTCTACAGCAACAATTCGGTATTTTGCGGCGATCTCATCTCGATTAAAGTCTTGATCGAAAAAAAATGGCTTATCCCTTGGGAGCTCGGCAACGAGTCGAAATGGCAGAAAGTTTCCCTGAGAATCTGGCTTAGCCGCGAACACCCGGAACACCTCGAAGTCATCGGGAGCTTGATAGTCCTGCCAAAACAGCTTGACTGTCAGATCCGCCAGGTCGTCGCCAATAATGACGTTCGGTTCAGGGGGTGGTACACTTGGCGTCACGCCCGCTGTGGGCCAAATTCGCAGCGGATCTTCGTCTGCGCCGGGGGGCGCATTGGGGTCGGGAATTTCAACTCCATTTTTATCCATGTACGAAATCCGATAAATGTAGACTTGCCCCAACTGATCATTTATGATGTCCCGCGTATCGACAAATTCCGTCGTAGAGGCATCAACCTCTCCGACAAGCGCAAATGTAGAATTTGGATCGCCGCTGAATCGCCGATAGATTCGATATCCGGAAACACCTTCTAGCCCTAAGTCTTGCCACGAAACTCTCACCTGTTCATCACCGGCTGTCAGTTCTAAACCTGTCGGGGAACCGGCGGTGCGCAAATTCTCCGGGTCAAGCGGGTTGGCGAAATCCTCATTATTCGTGCAACTGACGTAGAGTCCGGCCGCAATGATGACCGTCAAGATGGTTAGCCATTGACGCTGCGATAATTTCATTGGGCGGCTCCTTTTCAGAATTGACGTTGAAACATCAGTGTCGTTTCACGCGTTCGTGGATTATAACCTGGATTGAGGCGCAGCCGGGCTGATTGAGCGGAAGAGGATCTGGAGATGAGATTGAGTTCGTCGAAGACCGAAATTAACATCGCAAGTCCAACAAGTCCAATCCCCGTCCGTGACATTGCGACGCTGAGGTCGTGCTTGCTGGTGTAATCATCTCGGTGCTGTGCAATGTCGTCCTGGATAGCAGTGGATAAATACTGATCGTAGGAATCTTGCGCGGAGTTTTCCAGAAAGACGCTTGCAAATTTCAAACCGATGCCGGAAGCAAACAGGGCGATTGTCAGCACACGAGGGCGTTCTGCGGCATGCACCGGAGAAATCTCCGCGATCAGGAGCAGCGCGCAACAAATCGTGATGAAAGCGACAATCTTCTTATGTGGGTGACGTAAACACATTGCGATGCCTCTATTCAGGCGCGCGATGCTTCCAGCCGTGGGTCTGATGCCTATGCCAAATGTACACTGCGAGCACGCCGAGGATGGCGCCGAGACTGTCAGCAATCCAATCCGCGACGCTTGCAAATCTACCCGGTACAAAGTATTGATGCCATTCGTCACTGGCGGCATAGAGAGAGGCGACTACGAATGCGGCGATCCACGGTGAGTGGCGAAAGATTTTATGTGAAGTATTGAGAAGTGCACGTACAACTAAAAAACCGAGTGCGGCATATTCGAGCATGTGGTACAATTTGTCGATGTTCACCCAATCCAATTTGGGCGTAGGCGGTCTGGACAAAGCGGATAGGTAAAAAATCAACGCCAGATATAACAATGGGGGAAACCAGTATTTTAGGAAATGCCGGATTTCAGCCTCCTCAAGGAATGATATATTGAGCCAGGTGAGCCGTTAAGGGTTGATTATACCTAATCTGGTTTTTCCTTGCAAGTTTTTTTGGGATAAACCGGCGTCCCCACTCACTGAATCAATTGTGTATCGAAAGTTACAGAAATCACCCGAACAGGATGATATTATCCTAAAACAAAAAGCGTAGGAGGAAATTCGACGATGCCTTTTCACCGTTTATCGCTGTTGTGCTTTGTTGTCATGGGGTTGATGGTCATTGGATGCGGAGATAATCCGACCGTCGATACGAAGGAAGACCCGAGCGAAGACCCCGCGACGAATGAAAGCGGAGCGACAATCACGGGGCTCGTGCTGCCGCCGGGGACAAACCCTTTGATTATTGTGCTGCGAAACGGGATAGACGTTGCAAGTACGGTCACCGACGACGAAGGACGGTATACCCTCCCCAATCTCACCCCCGGAGCGTATAGCCTACAGGTCATCAAAGACCCTCAGTTTTTTACGGACATTTCAATCCGGGACCTTCCGGTGAAAGCGGGGGAAGTGAGTGAGGCCGGTTTGGTGATTTTGCGCGAGCGCTCCCAAGCCGCAACGCTACTGGGGCAAGTTGTGGATGCGTCCAATGGCCAGCCGCTCCCAGATGCAGAGGTTCAGATTGAATGTGCAACAGGCGTTTGCGCCCCGCTGAGTGCGATGTCAGATCGGGAGGGAAAATTCTCGATCGATATTTGGTCGGGTTTAGGCGCCAATGTCAACGTGCGGAAACTCGGCTACCGCACTCAACCCATCCAGGTGCAAGCATTAAAACCGGCGGAGCAGTTTAATCTGAAACAGATCGCGTTGGAGTCGTTAGCACAATGAGAAAAATTGCCCTTGCAATTCCGTTGATTATCACAGTGGGAATTCTAAATTTTGGTTGTGATCAGAGTCCAGTCGATGAATTTCTGCCTGAAGAAGTTGAGCACAGCATTCCACTCAATGAGATTCACGACGGTGGGCCGGGGAAAGATGGCATCCCCGCTTTGACAAATCCGGAGCTCCTGACGGCTGGCGGGGGCGACGGATATTTGCGCGATACGGACCTTGTCATCGGCGTGACATTCGATGGGGAGAGCCGTGCCTATCCCATTCGCATCCTCAACTGGCACGAACTGGTCAATGATCGGGTGGGTGGTAGGAACATCCTGGTTTCCTACTGTCCGCTCTGCGGGACAGGTATTGTATTCGACTCGCGGATCAATGGGGAAGTGCACACCTTTGGCGTGTCGGGTTTGCTGTATAACAGCGACTTGCTAATGTATGAGCGGGATACGGAACAGGGAAGTCTGTGGGCGCAACTCTTGGGTGAGGCTGTCGTCGGCCCGCTGACAGGGACGAAACTGGAAATGCTGCCGTCCGTCCAAACGACGTGGGAAGAATGGAAAGCGCTGCACCCCGACACAATGGTGCTCGACGTGAAAACCGGGCACGCCCGAGATTACCGAACCAACCCATATGTCGGCTATGATCAAGCATCCGGCACTTACTTTCCTGTCGCCAATAAAGACGACCGCCTCTTTTCTAAGGAATGGATTTACGGCATCACGATTGAAGATTCGCAGAAGGCATATAAACTGGAATCCCTCAAAGCTCAAGGCGTGGTAAATGATTCGCTTGGAGGGGCCAATCTTGTCTTGATCACGGACGAAAGGTCCGGGAGTGTCCGCGCCTATCAACGGGGCAATCATACCTTCGCAGGCGAAGCGACAGCGATCCATGACGCATCGAATCTACGGTGGGAAATCAACGAAGACGCGCTGGTCAACCTAAAAACAGGTGAGCGGTTAGAACGGATTGCCGGTGTGAACTCGTTTTGGTTTGGCTGGGTTGCGTTTTACCCGCAGACGGAGCTATTTGAGTAACTGTCTCGCTGTCCAAAAGAACGACGTTTGCAACAGACCTTCCCAACTGAACCGTTGCAAGCTTTTAATCCTCAACGGTTCTGCCGTCCTCGATGCGAATCACACGCTTACCAAGTTGCTGGACAAGCGCGAGGTCATGCGTCGCGACGAGCACCGTTGTGCCACGAAAATTGAAGCTCTCGAAGAGATGCATGGTTTCGAGCGACAATTTGGGATCTAAATTCCCCGTCGGCTCGTCCGCCAGCAGAAGCACCGGATCATTTGCCATCGCTCTGGCGATCGCCACACGCTGTTGTTCCCCTCCCGAAATATCTTCTGGCAGTGCATCCCTGCGATGAACAAGGCTCATCTGATGCAGGAGTTGGTTGACCTGCTGCCGAA
>JAPUIP010000657.1 GCA_027296925.1 Candidatus Poribacteria bacterium
CAGAATCGATTACCGACTCGATTGGGAGTTGAAGGACCTCCTGCTCCTCCACCACAATGATGTCTACATCTGCCGACATGCCAGGCAGCAGCTCCGGGGGTGATCCGATCACTTCAATAATGACCTCAAAGGTAATGGTGCCGTCGTCCTGTTGTCCCCGCTGTCGAGCGGAATATGCACTTGGCGCAATCTCACTGACCCTGCCTTCAACGACCTTATCGGGATAGGCATCAACGCGAATCTCGACTCTCTGTTGAAGTCGAATCTTGGCAATCTCTACCTCGTTGATTCGCGTTTTTACCACCATTTTGGAGAGATCTGCGATGGTCAGGATTGCTTCTCCCCGCGAAAATGCGGAGCGCCCAGAGGTCACAATCTCGCCCTCCTCGACCGCGAGATATGTAACGGTTCCCGACATCGGCGCAACAACTGTTGTCCAGCCAAGGCGCTCTTCCTGAGCTTTCAGACCGCTGGCAGCCTCAAAGAGCACCGCTTGTGCACTCACCTCCGCGTGAACCGTGAGTGCCTTCTCCTCGTCCGTCGTCTCCAAGATCTGTTGATACCGTGTTTTTGCATTCTCCAGTTCTGCCTGGAGTTGTCTTTTTTGTGCAGCTTGCGATTCTTTGATGGTGATGAGATTCAGTTCGTAGAGCCGAAGGGTTGACTGACGGCTTTCAATCGCCTGTTTTCTGGCATCGATGGTTTGTTCTTGGGATTCGACCGCCTTCACCTGAGATTCGACATCTTTTTGGGCTGTCTCATATTGGGATCGCGCGTTGGCCTGTCGCGTCTCAGCTTCCTCAAGCGATCGCTTTGAGACCAGTTTCTTCTCGAAAAGTTCCTGGTTCCGTTTGAATTCAGCGTTGGCCGTTTCATCAGCGACCTTTGCAGACTCTTCTGCCACCCGAGATCGCTGGAGGGTCAATTTCGCCTGTTGTAACGCGATCTCAGACTGACGCAACGCGATCTGGTCCTGTTCAAGCAGGTTTGTCGTTGTGGCGAGTTGCGTTTCGGCTTCGGTAATCCGTTGAAGCGTATTCGCCTCTAATGACTCGAGTGCTGCCTCGGCAACTTTGACGGCGTTTTTAGCTTGTGTGATTTCGCTCTTCTGCTGTTTCTTTGTCATGTCAATGCGCAGTATTGCCTGTTTCCATTGGGCTTCCCGCGCATCACGATTTGCCTCAGCCTGCTTTTTCTGCTCCCGGATCTGCTCATCGTCAATTTTGAGCAGCTTCTGGTCTTTCTCGACGACCTCGCCTTCTGTGATATAAATTTCCTCAATCTCCCCTTCGACATTAGAGCGAACCTCAACAGAAATCAGGGGTTTGAGGTTGCCAGATTCGCGAACTTTGACGATGAATTCACCTCGCCGAACGACCTCTTTTTTTTCGTCTTTATCCTCCTTATCCTTGTTTTTTCTGATTATGATTGTGCCCCCGGTGCCCAATGCAACAATGACAAGGAGGCTAGCCATAAGAATGATCCATTTTTTGCGCGTCATTGGAGAACTCCCATTGCCCGCTGCAGCGCGCCCTGCGTGACTTTAGAGTCGTAGAAAGTCCGAACCTGATTCGTCAAGACACGCGCAAATGCGGTCTGGACTTGAAGCAGATCTAACAAGATCACCAACTCCTGTTCATAACGACCTCTTGTCACCTCAAGGCTCAATTGGGCATCCCGGACCTGCGTGTCAGAAATCTCCAGCGCCCTTTCCACTCGTTTCAGATTGAGGTAGCCCTGTCGTACCGCTAACGCAATGCTCCGCTCCAGGTCGCTGGCGTCTTCACGCGCCTGTTCAAGATTCAGTTCAGCCTCCTGGACATGCCGTTTTCTGACACCGCCATCAAAGATCGAGAATTCCAAAGTGGCTGTGACATCCCAACGTCGGAACTCCTTGAAATCTTCGCGTTCCCGGAGATAATCATCCAACTCGACACTATAATTAGAGGCGGCATTTAACCGGGGCCAACGCTCCAATTTTGCCAGAGTCAAGTCCCATTCCAGTTGTTTAATTCTGGCCTGGATTTCCCTGAATTCGGGGCGGTTTTCAAAAGCGCGTTGAATCGCTTCTTCGATCGATATGTCGATAATCTCGACCTCGCCCTTTTGACGGTACAGTTGATAAGCGGTATCTTCCGCAACTGTAATCAAGGTCCCCGGATCCAGTCCCATGATCCGCGGCAGCGTTGCCATCGCAATCTGAAGTTCATTCTGATCATTGAGCAACGTCAATTGGTCGGTTGATTCTAAAACTTGAGCCGTTGCAACGTCGGCAGGAATTTGGACCCCTGCCTCGACGAAGGCCCTTACCCGGTCAGTATTCTCCCGAGATCGAGCGACGATCTCCTTATCGACTTTCACCAGTTCTTGCGCCTTGAGGATATTATAGTATGCCTGCGTGACATCAAAAATCAGGTTCTGCTTAATCTGTTCGTTACGGTTTGCGGTTGCAGTTTGCCCCTGCTTTGCCTGCGAGAAACTTGCCTCTCTTTGTCCGTTGTCCCACAGGGTATATCGCCCAGTAACACCCAGGTCATCATTTTCGCGCTCAAACCCAAAATCGATCTCCTCCGAAAAATGGTATCGACCATCAATGAAAATCTCTGGATAATAACGCGCGCGTGCATTTTTGACCCGCAAGTCTTGAATCACTAAATCGATCCGTGCATTCCGCATATCGCTCGAATTTTCAAGTGCCAATTGAATACATTGTTGGAGCGTCAGGGGTTGTGAAAGGTCGATCTCCTCTGAAGTGAGGGGTTCATCTGCGGCGTTGCTGGGATTTGTCAGAGAAACAGATAATAAGGCACAAACAACGACTATCCATACGTTCCATCGGATCATTCTCATCTCCTCTCGGTTATTGAGTATTCTTCTCATACCGGTTTTATTTTGTAAGATGCCACATTAATCGTTCTCAAGAAAACCACAAAGTAAGCCCGTATTGATGATTTTATGCGTCACATTGACCGGGGTATAGGGGGGATTTGCCAGTGGTTTTTGACGGAATTGGGGATTGAAAGTTTAGACTGAAGGCGGGACAACGGGACTGCGTATTCAGGAATGCAAGGGCAGGAGTCGGAGGGCAGCAGCCCGCATCCTATAGCGCGCTACGCCCAGAAGTCGCTCGACAGTACCGCATACTGTCAGCACATAACGTATTGACCCATTCACTTCTCATACCAATTCCAGATCTAAAGGCAACTGATGAACCTTCGGAAGATTCATCAGTTAAACGCCTGGTGTGAATTAATTTGGCGCGATTCTGTAGGGGCGTGGTTCCCGCGCCCATCGGTGGGTTCGGAGACCGAACCCCTACAAGCGTTGGATCCAATCAGAATCATGCTTTGAAAAAACTCTCACCAAACGTTTAATATAGTCATTCTTTGACGTACTTCCGATCATGCAGGTTGAACCAATTATGAGTACGCAAATTTCGTCCGGGATTTCCGCTTCACTTGGCCTTCAGATTAGGGCAAAGGCAATCTGACAGGTTCCGACGGGCATCGGCAAGATACACTGTTGGCACAACAATTGGCAGAGCTAAAGACAGAAGCGCCGAGCCGGCTATTCATACCGTAGCGCTTCAATCGGGTGCAATTTCGCCGCCTTCCACGCCGGATAGGCGCCAAAGAAAATGCCAATCCACGCTGCGACGAAAAACGCCAATGCCGTGTAGGTCGGAGAGAGAATCGTTCGCCAGCCCAAAAGCGAGGGCACCATCCGCGAACTGAGCACGCCAACGCCGATACCTACAAGCCCGCCGACCACGGAAAGCGTCATTGACTCGATCAGAAACTGAACTAATATGTCACGGCGTTTGGCGCCAACCGCCTTTCGCAAACCAATCTCCTTCGTCCGCTCCGTCACAGACACCAGCATGATGTTCATGATGCCGATGCCGCCGACAACCAGCGACACAATCGCAATGCCGAGGATCATGTAGGTGAACGTCTGTCCAGATTCCTCCAACGTCTCGAGGAACTCAGCTCGGTTCCGCACATTAAAATCGAGTTGCTTGTTCGCAGGGAGTTTGTGCTGTTTCCGCAAGAGATTCTCGATCTCCGCCTGGGCGGGTTCCATCGCTTCACTGTTGACCACTTGGGCGCTGATACTTGAGAGGTAATCCCGACCAAAAACGCGCTTCATCGCCGTTGACACGGGGATAAAGATCTGGTCATCTGGATTTCGCCATCCGGTGGCGCCTTTCTCCTTCATCACGCCAAGCACACGGAAGTTGAGCCCACGAATCTTGACCGTCTTACCGATGGGGTCAATCCTGTCGCCAAACAACTCATCAACGACCGTTTTTCCCAATGTACACACTCGCCGCCGAAAGCGGACATCGGTCTCTGTGAAAAACGCACCTTTCTCAACCTGGAAGTTCCCCGTGATCTGATACTCCGGCGTTGTGCCGACAACGGTGGTATTGTGGTTTTTGTTCCTGTGTTTGACCTGGGCACGCGAAGACACTTCCGGCGAGACCAAGAGGATATTCCGTGCCCGTTCTCTTAAGACCATGGCATCTTCATATTTGAGGCTCTGACGGTCCTGCCCAGAGCTCCGTCCACGAAAACGGCTCTGCCCGGGACGAATGGCGAGGATGTTTGCGCCGAGGGTCTGAATTCGCTCCGTGATGTCGGCTTTCGCTCCCTCGCCGATTGAGGTGGTGGTCATGATTGCCGCAACACCGATGATCACGCCGAGCATCGTCAGGGAGGAACGGAGTTTATTCACCGCTAAACTGCTTAATGCGTTCGCTAAACTTTCAAGAATTCCCATAATATCGGCTCCTTTCCGTGTCCAATTTCAAGATGCATCTGACTGCTTATCTGCATATTTTCAGATTTCAACTAACGCCGGCCTCTTCCACCGAAACCGCCTTGCATCCGCCGCATTGTGGCGGCAGGACTTTGCATCATCCGTCGGAAGTCCGGACCACCGCGCCCGCCTCGCTGGAATCCACCGATAGCGACAACCTGCCCTTCTTCCAATCCAGAGATAATCTCGGTTTTGTCGAAACTACTGATACCGGTAACGATGGGTTGTGGACGCCCCGGCTGTCCGTCTTCGCCGATAACACGGACGAGTTTTCGATTGCCGAACGAAAGGATGGCCTCATTCGCAATGAGTAGGACATCCTGCTTGTTCGCCGCAGAGATCTCAACGTTTGCATTCATTCCCGGTTTCAAGAACGGGGTATCTGCTTCCTCGGTCTCTCTGTCCTCAAAAGATTGCTCTTCCTCACTGCCGAAAAAGCCGCCCATCATCGCAAGCCAGGGGTCCTCTGCATTCTCAGTATCGGGTTTGTCAAGTCTTGCACGACTCGCTGCGGTGTCCTCTGTGGAGGGCTCATCGTCCTGGCGCTGACGGCGCATCTGTCGAAAACGCTCTCGCTGTTCGGGTGTGAATTCTCCGGCGCCGTCGCCTCGGCGAAAACCACCACGGTCACCACGTCCAGAAAATCCACCGCCGCCCCAACGCCCGCGTCCACTTGAGCGAGTGTTTTTGATTTCGGTGATGACTTCAAATGTCGTCACGTTCTGAATCACCTGACCCTGTGGGGCAATCCGATGCACTTCACCCTGTAGCGGCTGGTCCGGATAGGCTTCAACTGTAATCGTTACCGATTGCCCAATCCTCACCTTGCCAATGTCCGTCTCATCGACCTCGGTGACGACATAAACCTTCGCGAGATCCGCCATCGTCACAAGGGTTTGACCTTCGGAGGATGACAACGAAGAGAGTCGTGAAATAATAACCTGTCCCTCCTCGACCTTCTTGTCGAGAATTGTCCCAGAAATTGGCGCTCGGATCACGGTATCCTCTAGACTCTCCTGAGCGAGTTGCAACTGGCTCTCACTCCGCTTGACTTGCGCTTTGGCAGATTCCAGATCTTTCTTTTTCAAGGCAATCTGCGCTTGATTCGCAAGTGCCAGCTTCAAGGATTCCTTTGCTTGCTCGACGCGACGCTCTTGGATTTCTATCTCCATATCACGATACTTTTCTTTCTCAATCTGTTCTTTTGCTGCGGCGAGGGCAAATTCTGCTCTCTTAATTTCTGCTTTCGATAATGCTAATTCTTCCTCAATCGCAGGCCGTATGACCATAAGGGCTTGCTCAACAGCGGAATCGTATTGGGCTTGTGCGGATGCCAACTGCGTTTCAGTAGCATCCAGGTCGGATTCTGAGATGTATTTGTTCTCGAAAAGTTTCTGTTTTCGGTCATATTCCTTCTTGGCGAGCTCGAGACTTGCCTTCGCTTGGCTAACATTCGCCTCGGCGCGTTTAATATCTTCCTTACGCACTGTCTCAGACGTCAGGAGTTTGTACCTCAACTTCGCCATATCAAGGCTGTTTTTGGCATCCGCTACTTGCCGTTGGTTTGCCTGTTTTTCAATGCGAATCTGCTCGGTGATTTGCTCAAGCTGTTTCTGGGTTTCAGCGAGTTTTTCGCCGGCCTGTTTTATCTGAATTTCCGATTGTTCCTTTTGTAATTGGATATTGATCTCCGCTTGTTGAAGTCGTGCATTTGCCGCTCTCAAATCCGCATTGGCCTGCTCAACGTCAATAGCAACATAAGTGGTTTCGATACGGGCAATGACATCGCCTTCATTCACATAGTCCCCTTCTTCAACGACCAATTCTAGAATTTTGCCGCTCGCTTTGGAACTGACCTCAACAATCTTCAGCGGTCTGATCGTGCCGGTGGCATCGATTGTGACGGCAATATCGCCGCGCTCGACCGTAGTGGTCTTTATTCCAGCCGCTGCAGCATCGCTCGCCTCTTCTTGCTGAGTGAACTTACCGCGTAGCAGCAAACCACCGAATCCGAGAATCAAAACAGCAATGACTGTCAGAATCACCCATCTGTTGCGGCTTGCTATCTCGATCCGTTTTTTCATGTGTGGCCCCTCCACTTGACAAATAGGGGCGTAACCTTGATAATTCGGGATTTTGCCCGACTCAATATGCTACGCCCCAAGAGTGAAAACCCTCCGTTAACGTCCGCCGCCACCGGGTCTTCCACCGCCTCGACGCATCATCTGTTGCATCCGCTCCTGTTCCAGTTCGTCGAGTTGGGCAATCTGCTCTTCGGTCAAGACCTCCTTTAGCGCCGCCTTAAACTCTTGTCGGACTTCCGTCATGACTTCGCGCATTCCCTGGAAATCACCGGCGTCACGAGCTTCAGTCATTGCCTTATTCATGTCGTCCCTAGATTTTTGATAAATAGGACGGGCTTTGATAAGTGTCGGATCATCGACTTTGACGGAAAACGTGAGGTCTACCCATGAACTGTCGACCAAAGAGGTCGGATTCATCCGCCCACGTCCACCCGGACCACCACCTCTCCCTTGCCTCTCTGGGCGTTGGGCTTGGGTCATTTGGTTATTCACAAAAACGCCAACCACTGTAATTGCGAGAACTGCGAACAAGACAAACCATTTGCGCTTCATAATAAAATCTCCATATCTTTCTGGGCACTCGGACAACTTCTACTCCGAATGGTTTAGTTGAATCGAACAGCCTTTTGGACACAAGCTGTTTTTCTCAAATAACGCTAACAGTTAGGCAACTATATCGAAAAAAAGTTCGCCCTTTTTGCGGCGAAACTTGTACCGCTTCTGTCGTGCCGTAATTTTTCCTTGCAACGATTCACAAATTCTGCTACACTTGCGCTACAGCGAGCCACTACAAAGCGAGAGGATCGGAACATGTGCGTCGGAGAAACAAAGGATGAGCGTCAGAAGGTAGCCGAGGAAGGGGCGCGGATGTGTGTACGAGTGCTGAAAGAACAATTTGGCGCCCGCGATGCCTTTATCTTTGGATCTCTGCGGGGTGATAGCCCCTGGAATGCGCGTTCAGATGTGGATATCGCCGTGGAGGGACTGCCACCGGGGCAATATATCGAGGCACTAACGGCTTTGTATGAACTCCTGCCTCCAGAAATAGAGATCGATTTGGTACCGTTAGAACATGCTGTGCCTGAGTTAGTGGCGTTGGCAAGAGGAGAAGTACGCATGCCGGAAGTACCCATTGAAGCGCTGAAAATGGAAGTCGAAAACGAGTTGAGAAATTTGGAGCGGATTGTCAAGGCAACAACAACCTCTTTCCGTAGAATCCGCAAACCACCAAACCAGCAGCGTATCCTCGTTTTCGGTAAACATATCCACGATTTTTATGCCGGTGTCGAGCGAATATTTGAGCGTATTGAGAGGCGAATGGAGCTATCCATTCCGATCGGATCGAATTGGCACACACTGTTGCTTCAGCAGATGGAACACGAAGTCCCTGAGCATCGTCCGGCGGTCATTGACCATGCATTGGCACTGCGGCTCCACCGGTACCTTCGGTTTCGGCATCTATTTCGCCACACTTATGGCTACGAGTTAGTTTGGGATGAACTACGGCCGTTGGCCGAGATGCTGCCTGAACTGTTTGCCGAGTTTAAGACCGGTGTGGAGCGGTTTTTGAAGCGATCCGAAGAAGAGAACAAGAGCAGGGCGTAAAATCTTGCGGTTTTGTGATTTGTTAGGTGCGAATGATGAAACAAATTCTAGTGTGCATCGTATTTTCCAGTGGGTTTTTCTTGATTGCCGTGTTGCCAATAAAAGCTGAGCTTGTTGACGCGACGGCTTGGTGGCTGATCGTTAGCCCTGACACTAACGTTGATTCTCAAGGCAATCGCGATGCACTGGTTCGCTTGTTGGAAGAACGCGGAAAAATCCCGTCGCAGCACCTTCGCCGGCTCGAAGGCAATCAATCCACCCGTGACGGCATTCAAGT
>JAPUIP010000658.1 GCA_027296925.1 Candidatus Poribacteria bacterium
AGCGTTTCTGAGGTACACTGACCGAAAAATAGGGAGGAAACTGATGAGTCAATCATGGACACGGAGTGATAACGAAGTCCTCGCCACGCTGCAAGATGTTGTGGCGACTGAGAGCATTAACGCCGATCTGCCCGGCGGCGAACGCGGCGAGGTCGGTATGGTCGAATATATAGGCAACTTCTTCGAGGGCGCTGGCATCCCCTACGAGACTGACGAAGTGCTGCCGGGACGAAGCAACATCATTGCCACGCTGGAAGGTGAAGACCCCGACCGTGTGTTGCTCTTTGAGTGTCACATGGACACCGCTTCCGTTAGCGTCATGACGATTCCGCCGTTTGAGCCACACATCCGCGACGGTTTGCTTTACGGGCGTGGGGCGTGCGATACCAAAGCGGGGGGCGTGGCGATGATGCACGCGATGAAGAACCTGAAAGAGGCGGGGGTTAAGCCACCGTGCACCGTCAAGTATGCCGGTGCGATGGACGAAGAGTACATCTTTCGTGGGGCGTTGCGGCTGGCAGCAACGATTAAGGCGGAGGCGGCGGTCATCTCCGAGCCCACCGAACTGGAGGTCATTCGAGCGCATAAAGGATTGGCACGTTTTCGGATCATCGTCAAGGGCGTTGCGGCACATAGTGCCAAACCCTATCTCGGCATCAACGCGATTTCCAAAATGGCCCGGCTGATCCGCGCGATCGAGGATGAAATTGCGCCGACCTATGCATCCACGTCCCATCCGCTCACCGGCAGTCCAACGCTCAATATCGGCGTTATTTCCGGCGGCGTGCAGGTCAACTTTGTGCCGGATCAATGTGTCATTGAAATTGACCGCCGCGTCATACCCGGCGAGACGCCAGAGGAAGCCATGGTGCCGTTCCGTGAGCGCTTAGAACGGGCACGGGCCGCCGACCCAGATCTGGACGTGACGCTGGAGGAACCGTTCCTCATGGATGGCCCGATGGAAACGCCTGAGGATTCACGGATTGTGCAAGTCGCTGTCAACGCCTGTCAATCCGTCCTTGGCAAGTCCAGCATCACGGGTGTGCCGTACGGCACCGATGCCAGCAAGTTCGCCGCTGTCGGCATACCCGCGATTGTCTTCGGTCCCGGCAGCATTGATCAGGCGCACGCCGCCGTCGAGTGGGTCGAATGCGAGCAGGTCTTGAAGGCTGTTGACATTTACCAGCAGATAATGACGGAATTTTGAGATCGGTTTGCAAATCGAGGAATGATGGAGGTTGCAATCATGAATGTTCTGGTCACCGGTAGTAGTTCGGGGATTGGAGAGACCGTTGCCAAAAGCTTGGTCGAGGCGGGACATCAGGTGGTTATGATGGCGCGGCGGGCCGAGAAACTGAAGGCGTTAGCTAACGACTTCAACGCCAATGGGCCGGGGCGTGCCGAGGCCGTGCCGGGGGATGTCGGCGTTTGGGCAGACTGTGAGAGAGCGGTCGATGTGGGGATGAAGGCGTTTGGAAGCCTTGATGCACTTGTAAATGCCGCGGGCACCTGGGTCGAGGCCCCGTTTGTCGAAGTGCGTCCTGAAGCACTTCAGCATTTTATTCAGACCGATGTGACGGGAGCCGCCCAAATTTCCCGCGCGATCTTGCCTGCCTTCCAAAAAAGCGGCGGTGGGCGACTCATCCACATCAACGGTTTACAGGGCTTCATCCGTCAGCGGCCGCCGGTGTTGTATGCAGTGGTCGAATCCGCGGTGCGTGGACTGTGCGAGAGCCTGCGCTGGGAAGCGGCGCCTTTGGGCGTGCATGTGAATCTGATAACGTTGGGAGCTGTTGCCAACGCGGCGCCTGAAACTCCAGCGGATGATGTGCTGCACCGAGATGGCAAGCGCTATCGATTGAGTCGGCGTGAAGTGACAGATGCCATCCTGTTCATGCTTTCGCAGCCTCCCGGCGTCAATGTGGATGAGCTGATTCTGACTCCTTTGGATCAAGAATTTTGACTTGTTTCCCTTGAGATGGGGGCGTCTGGTGAGTGAGAGGATCGAGCCCCATTTGAAATCCATAAGATTCGGCATGTTCAAACATCCTGCCCCGAAAATGCGTATAGTTCATGCGCGCAGCGGCCAGCTCCTCAAGAAGTTCATCGGATGGGGGCGTGCCGTTGTCGCGTAAGTCGCGAGCAGCCTGGGAGAGTTTTGCGCCCAATTGCGCAAAGTCCTTCTTTAAAGAGACGAGTTGTTGATCCAAATCCGCTTGATTGTATTTCATTTTTGTTATCCTTTCTGCATACCGAGCTTTTGCACCGACGCTAGGAGGCTGTCAGATCCAAATTGATGGACTGTAGCGGCAGACCTATGTGTCTGCCAAAGCGCACACACGCGTGCGCGGCTACAGACCTATCTGTCGGGTCAAATTTGACAGACCACTAGACAGATTGTGAGAAAAGATGATACGATGAGAGTTTGAGACCGTTGGAGTGAGCGTTCACAGTTTTCCCTTAATGTATCGGCGACTCCGGCGGAGACTTTAACAGAAATTCACCGGTGGCCCCTCTCCAGGTACATTCCCTTAAACATTTGGTTCGTCATCTTTCCCCCGAATTCTTGCGAATTCGGCTACGTTCGAGATAGCGGGAAGAACAAGCTTCAAATTTGCTGGAGGAATGTGATGTTGATCGGATATGTGAGTGATGAGCGCTACGTAGCGCTTCCCGATGTGTTGTTGGAATTTGAGAACGAATCCGGCGCGTTTGAGGCCCGTTCCCGGGCGACCGGCGCCGTCTACGCTGACCTGCCGCCGGGTCCGTACAAGGTAACGCTTTATAAAACCGGCTTCGGTTCCAAAAGCATAGACATGACAGTCCGCGCGGACCAACCCTACCACTTCCGCCTGCTTTCGGATGGCTTGCTGGGGTATGCCTGGCCGAAGTGGGTTCGCGCTGGTGAAAAGTCCGAGTTCCGCGTCCACGCTGTCGAAGCCTACCATCTGGAGTTATGGCGGTATGGGTTGCATAAAGAGTTGATCCGAACCCTCGGCTGGCACGATGAACATGGGCCCCGAGCCACCATGCAGATCAGCCCCGACGGGGACTACACCCAAACCGGCATCCAATGGAACAGATACGGATACACCAACCCGCATCATCTTCAGTACGTCGAGGCGCCCAGCCGAACCGGTCTCTACTACTTTCATGCCAAGACCGAGTCGGGCATCTTCTTTTCCTTTCCGTGGATCGTCGCGCCGTCCCAGCCGCGGTCTCCGATTGCCATTCTCGCTTCCAACATCAACTGGAACGCCTACAACAACTTCGGGGGCCGAAGCAACTACATCCATCCGGATCAGTTTCCGCCGACGCCCACCGTCAATGCGCGTCTCGATCTGAAACGCTACACCGACCCGGAACACCGACATTTCGACGCCGATGCATATGCCCCCCTCTCCTTCGACCGGCCCGAGCCAATCAACCATATCCCCGAAGGTGAGGTGGTCACCGATCCGATCGAGGGGCGCTCTGCCTGTCACGTTGCCCCCGCAGAGTGGTGTCTCCTGGGCTGGCTGGAACGCGAAGGGTTCGACTACGACTTCTATGCCGAGACTCAGTTCCATCAGGGCATCCTGAATCTGGACGACTACAAGGCTCTCATCATTAGCACGCACCCGGAATACTGGTCAAAGGAGATGTACTTCCGACTCAAGGCGTGGGTGTTTGAAGGCGGCGGCAAGCTGATGTACCTGGGTGGCAACGGACTCAACTGCGAAGTCGAATTCCTCGATGAATACACGATCGTCTTTCACAACGGCAACTGTGGCAGCGGTAGCTTCACTTCTTTGCAGAAAAACAGTCATTTTGAAAGCCGCTTTCACCTGCGCCACGAATCGGAAGCCAACCTGTTGGGCGTTGTCTGTACGGACACCGGAATTATGACCGCCGCTCCGTATCGCGTAATCGACGACTCTCACTGGGTCTTTGCTGGCACCGGACTGAAGCATGGAGACCTGTTCGGCGAGCACAGTCTGCACATGCGCTGTCCCGGCGGTGCCTCCGGCCACGAAACCGACAAAATCTCGGCCAGTTCTCCCAAGAATGTCCAGTTACTGGCGAAGGGGCTTAACCCCGACGATGGTGGCGCCGAGATTGTTTATCACGAACCCGGCGGTGGTGGGGCGGTGTTCTCGGTCGGTTCAATCTGCTATCCAAGTTCCCTATTGGTGGACGACACCGTTTCAAAAATTACCACCAATGTGTTAAGACGCTTTCTGGAGTGACACCCCGCGTCAATTTCGCCCGATGAGAACGTGAGAAAATCCACACCTGCGCGCTTTCCCTTACAGGACACCCTCAGCCGGGTGCAAGCTTCCTTACAGTCGCTCACCGTCTCGCTCTCTCCCCCGCTCCCTCGCTACGCAGAATTCTGACGTCGAACTCACGTTATCG
>JAPUIP010000659.1 GCA_027296925.1 Candidatus Poribacteria bacterium
CTATTGAACCTTATGTAGCGTTCTCATGATTTGGCCGTGCCGCATGCCCTGACGCCGCAGCCGTTCGTAGTCTTCCTCGTCAATCTCGTCACGTTTGAGAAAACCGCGAATATCGTAGCGCCCCGGTTCCTCGACCGGCAACTGTCCCGAATCAATCATTAGCCCAAGCGGGTATTTTTCTTCCTGCGACGGAAGGTGAATGACATGGTGCCGGCGAGCCGACTCATAGATTGCCATCATAATCTCCACGGTCGCACGGGCCTTGTACCCTGATCCACGATGCTCGGGACCGCCTTCGATCCAGGCGATGAGTTCGCGAACCTGTGCAGCGTTGGTATCCCCACCGATGGGCTGAATCTTTTCCGGCTCGACCCGCAGTGGTATATCTTGCCAACCGTTGGACGTCGCGTTGAACAAGCTGACATACGCTTCGCTGACATCCAGCATCCCCTCGGTGCCACGGATGAGAAATCCGCCCGACCGCGCCGGCTCTTTGTAGAGGTCCGATTGGATGAAGAGTTGCAGGTCGCCCTCCATGTGCACCAGCCCCATGCAGCTATCTTCGATCGGTGTGTCTCGCTCATGGCGATCCGTCCGCCGCTCGACCGCGCCCATCACCCAGAGGACCTGGGGGTCGCCCAAGACAAAGCGCGACCCATCGATGGCGTGGGTGCCCCAATTGAGCAATCCCTCTCTCACATTGCAGTTGACCGAGAGCGGATGGCCGATGACTTTCTGCTCCATGAGCTCCCGCGCCTTTTCCCAGCCCGGCGTAAAGCGCCGTTGATGACTGATCACCAGCTTGGTGCCGCTCGCATCACACGCTTCGACCATGCGGTTCGCATCGCCCATACTGACCGTCATCGGCTTTTCGCAGATTATGCCTTTGACGCCTGGCTGGGCAGCCGCGATGGTCAGCGGTGCGTGTAGCAGGTGCCAGGCGCAGACACTGACGATGTCCGGCTGCGCCTTTTGCACCATCTCCTCAACCGTTGCATACCCCTGCGGAATACCGTAGTCTTCCATGTATTGGCGGCGCGCCGGCTCAAGTGGGTCTGCGACCGCTACCACTTCCACATTGTCAACTCGATTATATCCTTCCATGTGGGAATTTCCAATTCCCCCACATCCAACAATTGCCGCTGTATATTTCTTAGACATTGATCGTTTCCTTGTAAGGTTTGATATAGAGGTTGAATCCTTTGAACAACCATCGCGGAAAGGTCTTTAGACTCTCGCGTAGCGGAGATTCCGCTCCTACAATTCATCCGATTTGTGTGCCAAGGAATAATACCGTTTCCGGATGATAATAAAGCATAATTGTAGGTCGGGTATGTCGAAGACTACCCCATTAGGATCAGGTTAAGAAAATCGTTGTGGGATTCGCTCGTAGTTCGGCACGAAACGCCAAAACCCGACCTACGTTAATCTGGAACAACTCTATTTTTTTGGCTGTAATACTGATTTCGCAACTGCTCACGAAGGCGTATTTGGGTGAGACTTGATGTGTCGGAATTACCCTTTCGCTTCGCTTACCCGCTGCCGAACAGTTTTCCGATCAATCCCCAGCCGCTAATCCCCGCGAAGAGGATCAGAATCCCCGCCGATATGACCGTGCCAATTAGCATATAAATTCGTGTCCGGTAGGCGGCGGGAAGTTTGAAATTCAGATACAGCGCCCCGAGCATCATCAGCGCAATTGAAAAGTTTGCCAAGATGAAGCCGGCAATTTGCGTGAGGATATCGAACGGGATGTTGAGCCAAACGATGATCATCGTGGTGAGGAAGATGTAGAGACAAGCGTTACGCCGGATCCTATTATAATCCCACTCCTCTGCATTGCCGGATCCTCGAAAGAACCTCAGCGGTATCCAAAGTGGTAGGATGAGTGAAAACGGAAAAAGCTGTAAGAATGAACTCCTTGACCCACGGGGCCAAATCGCTTGGAAGAATTCCTGCGTCACGCGGGCATAGATTTCGGGCAACGCTTGCAGGGTGCCCCACAGCGCTGCAACGATGCTCACGTAATAGACCCATACCAGCGAAGCGTGAATGTTGCTCCATACGTGGGCTTGGTTGGTGAGCAGGCTCCATCCATCAAACCGGGTCTTGAGAGGATACAAAACAGCGGCGCCGGATAACATGAAGGCTCCCGTTACAATGAACAGCACGATAGCGCCCATACCAACATCCCACCGCAACGGTGCGACGATTTTCCGCAATCGGCTCACCTGCTCTGGATCGTCAGGCAGGTAATCAATGGCGTCGTGTGTGAAAGCGTATTGGCGAATAGCGGCAATCTTTTGGTGGCCTGTCAGTCCCCAACGGTGCATTCCTACCCAGTTGGCATAGACGGTGTATCCCATCACCGAGCCGCCAACATAACCAAAAGCTGTCGCCATCGTCAACAGCGGGTTCTTGATGGCGTCTTCAGGCGCCCAGGACGGAAACGGCGGCAAATCCCCGAACCTCAGACTTCCAACCACCGCCTTCCCAAAATCCGGACGCACCATCAACGTCCCGATAATCGTCCCGGCGACGAGAATGGTGCAGATCACAAGCTGCTGCCGCTCTAGTCTTTCGAACGAAAGCCGTAAGCCAAACGCGAGAGCGAGGGCGATGAAAGCGGACGTGAAGATGTTTTCCCAGATCGGCTCCGAAAGTGAATTTGGCAGCGCGCCCTGTATCAGAAAGTGAAACAGATCTCCGCACGGTTTCGCGATCGGCACCCAAGCCAGCGGGGCGCCAATCATCTCCATCGCCATAATCACGATTAGCAGCCAGCCGCGCGGGCCGGGCAACCGAACCAGGCGATGCCCGATATATTCGCCGCTGACTGCTGTGTAGCGCCCAAGCAGGTATGTCACAAAGACCCCTTTGACCACACAGCTTAGCAGCACAAGCCATAGCAGTCCATAGCCCGCCCACGCCCCGGTACGAACAACGACAATCGTTTCGCCGGCGCCGATGCTGACCGACGCGACAATCGCGGCGGGGCCGAAAACAGCAAGCAACCCAGACAACTTCTTCACCGACCACGGCTCGGAAAACACGCCGCTTGGGGACGGAATGTCAACTTTGCCAATCTGTTCGTTTTCATTTTCCTGAACGGTATCTGTATTGTTCAATATTCCCTCCTCAATTCGTCAGGATTTTGTGTCAAAATTCAAGCCGAATCCTGTGTAGCATCCGGCGAGCAGCCCAATCATTGCCGCTAATATTGACGCTCCATTATGCCGACGGGAACTTCGATAAGCGTGGGCGCCTCAACCGCCAGCGCCTCCCG
>JAPUIP010000066.1 GCA_027296925.1 Candidatus Poribacteria bacterium
TGACAGGGAATGCACCATCGTCCTGTCTGCTGTTATCACGATTGCCGTTTCCGGAACCGTTTCCTCAACTCCTCGCCGAGAACAGGCCCCGCGTTTGGTACTAATCTCTTCTCAGGTCATAATGTGATGCTTGCTGAAGCAACGACATGCTGTGCCAGATCGGCATCAGGTTTTCCAGATTATTTTTACACGGGCTTAAAATCATTGCCGGGACTGGAACTTCCGCTCTCGCGGGCGGTCATAAACTCAAGCAATACCGGCATCCCCTCTTCCTCAGTCACACGGCGGGCACGCTGGAATGCCGAGATAATTTCACCCGGCTGCTCAATGCGTTCGCCATAGCCGCCCATCGCCCGCGCGAGGTCGGCATAATCGCTGCCGAGATTGCTGATCTGATATTCCGATTCGGCAACACCGCTCGCCTCGCCCGCCATGGCGCGGTTGTTCAACACCACCGTAATAATCGGAATCTGATGGCGCACTGCGGTCTCAAAATCTAACCCAACCATACCAAAAGCCGCATCCCCCATAAAATTGATGCAGACTTTTTCTGGCCTCGCCAGTTTCGCGCCGATAATCAATCCCAGGCCGGTGCCCAATGCGTGAGAACGTCCCCAACCGATAAAGCTGCGAGGCCCCGCCGACCGATAAAAACTGATGGTCCGTTCACGGATACTTCCGGAATCGTGGGTCACAATTGCCTCCTCCGGCTTGATCGCCTGCATCAAGTCCCAAATCACACGAAACGCCGAAATGGGTATCTCGTCGCTCGTAAGCTTCGGCATCCAGTCGCCGAGCCATTCTTTATTGATGGCGGCGATTTCCGCAGCGACTTCGCCGTTAGAGCGACCCGAATCCCCCAAAATATCTTTGCAGGCTTCAATGAGCTGGCGGAGTACGAGTTTGGCGTCTCCGACGATGGGGTGCTCGATCTCATAATCCTTCTGAAGGTCAACGGGGTCGTTGGTGGCATGAATCATTTTCACTCCCGCCGGCAATTTCATCGCCATGGAATGATTCGTAAAGCTGCAGCCGATGCCGAATATCAGGTCCGCGGTGTGCAAGAAATGATGAAGGGCCTTGGGCATGGAGCCCGTGCCGCACCCCAATGAAAGCGGATGCGATTCGGGAAAACCGCTCTTTCCCAGTAGCGACGTCATCACCGGCACGGCCAGGAGTTCAGCGAGCTCCACAAGTTCCTCCGTCGCTTCGGCGTATAGAACCCCCTGACCGGCATGGATAACGGGACGGTCGGCGTTGCATAGGGCTTTGGCTGCGGACTCAATATCTCTGACATCTCCCTGGGCTTTGACTCCCTTCGCGCGAAATCGGTTTGCATCGAAGTCAGTCACTTCCTGCATCGCCACGTCCGTCGGAATTTCGACCATCACGGGGCCGGGGCGTCCGCCTTTTAACGCTGCCAACGAACGGCGCATCACGGCGCCCACGTTCTGTGGGGATGTCACGACTTCTACCCGCTTGGTCACGGCGGCGTAGTTGATCTCCGACCGAAATAGTGGCCAAACCCCCTGACGGTCTAATGGGTGGCCGAGCGGCAGCAAAAGCATGGGAACCGAATCGGAAAAAGCGGTCGCCGCACCAGCGAAACTGTTTTCGGTCCCCGGTCCATATTGCATGGCGAAGACCCCCGGCTGTTTTCCATTCGTGACTCTGGAGAAACCGTCTGCAATATGAACACCGACCCGTTCTTGACGGCAAACGATTGGCCGGATGCCCGCCTGTGCGGCGGCTTCAATCATTGACGTTGTGGGGAAGCAACTTAGGTATTCGATTCCTTCCGCTTTCAACACGCTGGCAATCGCATCTATTGTTTTCATGTTAATCCTTTCTCTTGAGTTCAGCTTGGGCCGAAGTTTCTGCTAACCCGGAAAGTCGTCACGGTTAAAATAGGCGTTCTTGACGGTATCGGTTTCCGACGTCGTCTCCGCACTCGCCCAATGCGTCGCGTAACCCCGTCGCCACCGATCCGATACGTTCCGGTGCGACGTATGCAACGTCTGGCTGTGATGAAACACGACGCCGCCCTTCTTGACGATCGCCGCGGCCTCTTTCGACAAATCGATTAGTTCAGGCGGCGGCACGAGGTTATACGGCTCATCCGGATCTGGCATTTCGTGCGGCAGAACCGGCCCCTTGTGTGAACCTTCAATATAGCGCAGGCATCCGTTGGATTCGTCCACATCGTCCATCGCAATCCACGCGGTAATGACATGGCCCGCCGGGTCGCATTTGAAGTAATAGTTATCCTGGTGATACGGCTTGGCGCTCCCGAAGTGGGGCGGCTTCATAAAAATCTGGTCGGCCATCAGTAACGGCTCGACGTTGATGAGGTCCCTGATAATGTTTGACAAACGCGAATCCAATACGAAAGATTGAAACGCGCGTTCCTTGAAGAAGGGCCGGTCGATCTTTCTCGGCACAATCGAACCGTCTGGCGCACGGTCAACGACGTAGCTCGCGGAATCGTCTGTCAATTCTCTATCGCTGACTTCAAGCGCGAGTTGCGCAATGCGTTTGACTTCGTCGGGGTGGTACACGCCTTCGATAACCACCCAGCCTTTTTCCCAATAATCGTCATAGGCATCTTGACTCATATTCATAATATACACCTCTGCAGTGTTATACCATTTGCAGTTTTGTTTGAGCATATTCGCAGATTTCTGGTAGGGGCGCTGCTTGCTGCGCCCACCTGTCGGGCAGGGCAAGCACTGCCCCTACAAAATCATATCATTTCAAACTAAATATGGTATTATCGTATTCAGAAATAGCGATTAAATAAATCCCGCATGTCATTCTGAGGCAGGTCACTCGGCTCCGGAGTCGCCTCCCCTCCGTGTCCTCTCGCGAATAGCGAAGAGCTTGCTGGTGGACTAGCCGAAGAATCTGAGTTGACGAGACTCTTCGCGGAGTTTATCCTCGAGCGAAGCGAAGGGCTCAAAGTGACAAAACATCCAAGTTATTTGATAGCCATGCCATTAAGCTTGAATCTGGTAGCGATGATTGCAACTCCCAAAAGACCTGCTCAGCCGCTACCGCGATATGAAAAGAGCAGCGGCAGATGTTCATCGTCGTCCAGAACATAGCCGGCGCTCAACCGATTGAACAGTTCGTCCGGCAGCGCACTTTTCTTTCCGTTGAAGGTTGCGCCCTCTGGCATGAAGAGCATCGCGAACGCGCGGCGGAGGTGCGTGGTCATGTTCGGTCCAGCGGCATGGGCGACCATCCCGCTGATGAACACGGCTGCCCCCGCTTTCATCTCGGCGGCATACGGCTCGATCTCTGCCCATTCCGGGTATTGGCGAAACAGTTCACCAATACCCACCTGGCCGAGGCTTCCGCCAACCGAAAAGTCACTTGTTTTGTGCGTACCCGGCA
>JAPUIP010000660.1 GCA_027296925.1 Candidatus Poribacteria bacterium
GATCTCGCCGAATACGACCCAATCGATAATCTGGAACCAACCCGACCCTTTGTATCTCGGAGTGACAACGATGCTGGCATTATGGGTTTGGACAGCCGAATCGGTCGTGCTCTCTTGGCTGGTGGAATCGGTGGTCGAGTGACCTTTCCCCTTCTTGGAATTATTGTTGCCGGCCCAAACGGCACTGAAAGCAAACAGAAAAATCAGACAGAGAATTGCGGTGTTGCGTTTTGAGGTCAACATTTTAGGATCTCCTTCCTTGTTTAATAATCATAATTGTCGTAGTAATAGCTGGAGAAGTGGGGAATCTTAAAGGTGAGGACTCGCCCATCGAAGAAACTCTCATATTCGAGGGCTTCGCCATACTCATTAAACAGCAGCATTTCATCGTTGTCGTTGAGATAGTCGCCGCTGAGAACCAGTTGAAGCGGTGGGTCAAAGTGAGCGCCAGAGGGGCCGAAAGTAAACACCAACGCCCCATCAACCTCAATCATCTCGACCGTAATCTCAACAGCGTCAAGACCTTGTTCATCGAGATACTGACTAATCGCGCCGGGGAGAATCACGGCGTGACAGCTTTTGCCCCGGGTGAAACTGATGGGAATCCAACGGCCCCAATCCCGGACCGTTTTGCTGGTGTAGTAGGTTTTTGCCCACGCCGCTGAAAGGGCAAGCGCAAAGACCAAACCGAAGATCGCGGCGAATTTCATTTTAGTGTTTAAGGTTTCGAGCTTCATGGTGACTTTCCTTTCCGTGTGTCGTTCAATCGTGTGAGGAGCTGCGGGGGTGAATCTTCGTCGATAGGCGTTGTATTTGCCCTGACGGATTAAGCAAAACTGATGCCAGAATATAGGGCCAAGGCCTGAGTTGGAATCTCAGGCGCGGAACCGAGACGGTATCAGGTTCAAAGCGGATGTTACCCTCAGACGCACACCTGATTCTCCCGACGAAATACGTGCTTTTTTGTCTCGTATAAGCAGAGATGATGAGACAAATACGCACATATTTTTCTCGTCAGTTTGTATATCCAACTCGGCGGCGTAGGCAGCATCACGATTTGCGGTGTTTTGTGCTGAACGGAAAAAAGTTCTCGGTGGGAAATTCTGTTTGCCGTCTGCTGTAGCGTTCGCCTCCGCCTCAACCAACCGACTTAGCGCGACAAAAGCGCACACGTTGTTGTCATCGGCCTGTATGTCCGGCTCGGCATCGCCGGAATCGGCACGGTTGGTGGTGTTTTGTGCTGGCCCCATTGGCGTCAGCTTAGGCATGACAGATAGGATTTATTAAATTCTGTCTAATGTCTGTTGTAGCGTGCACCCGCTTCAAGGGTCATTTAATTATCGAGATTCTTCACTTCGTTCAGAATGACAGATCCTGTCATCTTGAGCGGGAGTCGAGCCCGGAGACGAGTAAAAGATCTCAACGACCATAATCCATCGATTTCGCAAATAATTAAACAGCCCTAACCCGCTTCAGAAAAGTGTTGACGACTTTCGGGAATTCTGCTAAACTGCTGGTCCTTTCCAGATGACTGCCAACGCATGGGGACACTTGCCCCGGCAAACCTATACCAACACAGAGGCATGCAATGCACGCAGAAATTGTCATGATTGGAACAGAACTCCTGTTAGGCGAACTCGTCGATACCAATGCCAACAGGTTAGCCAAGGCACTGCGCGATATCGGACTGGATCTTTATTACAAAACGACCGTCGGTGATAACGAAGACCGAATTACGGAGGTGCTCAATCTGGCACTGGATCGCTCTGATGTGGTCATCACCTCCGGCGGGATTGGCCCAACTGTAGATGATGTCACACGCCAAGCGGCTGCGAATGCAACGGGGCGTAAACTCGTTTATAGCGCCGAACTCGAATCGCAGATCGCGACCCGTTTTCGCCGCTTTGGCCGGAAGATGGCCGACAACAACAGGCGACAGGCTTATATTCCCGACGGTGCACTGCCGTTGCCCAATCCGGTTGGCACGGCGCCCTGCTTTTTAAGTGAGGATGTACGCAGACGGGGTTGCATCATTTCTCTGCCCGGCGTTCCCCGGGAGCTTGAATATATGATGGAGAATACGGTGATTCCCCTGCTTGTCGAACGGATGGGCGGGATGAAATTCACGAGGGTCCGCGTCTTGCGCACATGCGCTGTCGGTGAAAGTAACGTCGATCGGGTAATCGGTGATTTGATGAAAACGGGGAACCCCACGGTGGGGCTGGCCGCGCATGTCGGTCAGACCGACGTGCGGATTGCGGCCAAGGCTGATACGGAAGCAGAAGCGAACGCGCTCATCGATTCGATGGAAGCCCAACTCCGAGAGCGTCTGGGAGTCGCCATTTACGGGAAGGAGAAGGAGACGGTGTCGGAGGTGGTGGGCGGTTTGTTAGCCAAGCAGGACCTCCGGCTGGGCGTGGTCGATATGCTCACGGATGGCCAATTGGTTCATGAACTGATTGAAGCCGGATTCGGCCATCTGATCACGACCGATTTGCATCCGGCCAACCTGTCGGAGGCGCTGAAAGCTTCCGGTCTTGACTCGCGCTCCGACTTACAGCGTGCAGATCACCGGACTCTGGCGATGTCTCTGGCTGAAAATGCGGCCCCGGCCGGTGGTATGGGGTTAGCCATGTTGGGCCCGTTTGAGGAGAATTCCACCTTTATGGGGCTTCATGGACCTGGCGATTTTCGTCTGTTCGAGCAGAGTCGCAATTATCAGGACACGGACTACATACGCCGGTGGCTTGTGATTCAGGGGATGGATTGGATTCGACGGGTGCTGCTGGGTGAATTGGAATCCCCAGTGGATTGGAATTAGTGCGGGAAATTTCTGCCTGAAATCTTTTGGGCTTGATTCTTTTTTGGGCCGATGCTACACTATCCCTGCTGACTTACTGTTTAGGAGCCGAGATCTATGAAGGCATCAATTATCCCGCATGTCAACTCCCGAAAACTCGTGAGAGAAGGGCAAGAAATATACGATACCAAACTCAAGACTATGCTAGAACCGGGCCACACTGGGGAAGTTGTTGCAATAGATGTCATATCAGGGGATTATTTCATTGGCAATACACTTCCCGAAGCCGCCGAAAAAGCTAAAGCGCAATATCCAGAGCGACTATTTTACTTTGCCAAAATCGGTTATCCGGTTATGCACAGAAGGAGATGAAGGTGGTCACCGGTTTCTTTGATGAATATAGGCAACCCAAAATCTCGATTCTGATCCAAGGCCATCAGGGGGAACGTCGCATTGAAGCGGTTATTGATACCGGCTTTGACGGTTCCGTTTGTTTGCCAATTCCTCTTGCAATCCAGTTAGGATTGGAGTTGTGTGGTGCCCAAGTCATTGAACTGGCGGACGGTTCTCAAAGCGATGAATTGGTATTTACCGGAACAGTGACCTTTGACGACGAGATACGCACAGTCGAGATCGCCTTAACTGAATCAGACGATGCTCTCATCGGTACAGAATTGTTACGTGCTCATAAGTTAGAAATTGGATTTCTGACTCAAACGATTCGATTGGAAGACGAACGTGGTCATCACGAAAATTCCGGCGAAAATAGATAAAGTATTGAATGGCACTAAGATAAGAAAAAAGTTGTAAGTAGAAGCCGCGTCATCGCTGCGTTTGGGACGTAATCACCCGTGCTTTTGTTTGTGATGACCGTAACATTCGACTAACGAGGGCGCGTGCTTTGACAATCTGTTCGCATTTCGCATTTTTGCTTAGAACACCGTAATTATCTTAGCGGCATTCACGGTAAGGAGGCCAAAATGGAACGTCTACAATACGGCAACACAGGGCTTGAGATCTCGCGGCTCTGCCTGGGCGCCGGGCATCTCAATAACGTTTGTGCAAATTACGCGGAAGGCGGCGAACTTCTGCACACGGCATTTGATCGGGGCATTACCTTCTGGGACACCGCCGAAGGCTATGGAACCCAGCCACATCTGGGAGCGGCTTTGAGGACGTTGGATCGCGGTCAGGTGGTTATCCAAACGAAGACTAGCGCCAAAGATGACGCGGACGCCCGAAAAAGTATCGAACGCTCGCTGCGAGAAATGGGCACGGATTACATCGATGTCCTTTTACTGCACGGTGTTTCGTCTCCCGAAGATCTGCAATCGCGGGAAGGCGCACTGTCGGCATTCCTGGATGCGAAGCGCAAGGGGCTTGTCCGCGCTGTCGGCTGTTCGACGCACCTCCATACCGGCCCCGTTATGGACGCCGTGATCGATCACCCGGAGATTCAGGTCATCCTGGCGACGGCGAACAAAGAGGGCCGAATGTTGGAGGGCGGTCCTTTTGATCGGCATCTTGAGTATCTGCAACGTGCTTATGCACTCGGCAAAGGGATCAGCATCATGAAAGTGATCGCCGCCGGAAATATCGCTGAATCTGAGATGGAAGATTGGATTCGCTGGGGATTTGAGTTGGAAACCGCGCACGCCATCAATCTCGGCATGTGCAGCCGGTCGGAGATTGACTTTGATGTGCGAATTGCGGGCGAACATGCAAAACGACGCTTGCGCAAAGTGGCGTAGCCAAAGAGCAGGGGAGCGGGTGAGAGAAGCTTGCACCCGGCTGAGGGTGTGGGCAGGTGATTAACAATTCGGAAACACGAGCTCCTGTCATTTTCTCACCTTTCCGTTTTCACGCAAGACGGTTTTTGACTTTGGCAAATTAAAAAGAGCTCACCGGCGGATCCACTGGTGGCTTGCCCCCCGGCCCCCCAATGCTGGGGGAGAATCGCGCAACGCCCCCACAATTGGGGGCCGGGGGGCTAAGTTACCAAAGTCAAGGTTTTATGTCAGGAGAATACGCGATGTCAGCAATAGCCCAATCGGAGTCAATGCCTAAGACGATGCGCGCCGTTGTGTGTCATGGGCCAAAGGATTATCGTCTGGAAGAGGTCACGACACCCCAAGCGGATGCCGGCGAGGTCGTAATCAAGCTGCAGGCTTGCGGCGTGTGTGCTAGCGATATGAAGTGTTATACCGGCGCACCGCTTTTCTGGGGAGATGCGCATCGCAAGCCGTACGTTGATGGTCCCGTGATTGCCGGTCACGAATTCATCGGTGAAGTCGTCCAACTCGGCGAGGGCGCTGGAGAAAAGTACGGACTGGAACTCGGCGACACCGCGATCTCCGAGCAAATCGTTCCGTGTTGGAATTGTCGCTACTGCCGCACCGGCAAATATTGGCTGTGCCAGGTTCACAACATTTACGGGTTTCAGCATGTCGTCCATGGCGGAATGGCGGAATACATGAAATTTCCGGCGCGGTCGCTCGTCTACAAAGTCCCCAACGAAATTTCGCCGGCAAATGCGGCGATGATCGAGCCACTCGCGTGTTCCATCCACGCCGTTCAACGCGGCGAGATCGAGTTTGGCGATGTGGTCGTCATCGCTGGCGCGGGGACGCTTGGGCTTGGAATGGTCGGTGCCGCACGACTGAAAAATCCCGGTCTGTTAATCTCCGTAGACCTTGTCGACTATCGGCTGGAGATTGCGAAGAAGCTCGGCGCGGATTTAACGATCAATCCGAGCCAAGCGGATGCCGTGCAGGAAGTGCTGGATCTGACGGAAGGTTACGGCTGTGATGTCTACATCGAGGCGACCGGGCACCCGAGCGCTGTCGAGCAGGGACTTCGGATGATCCGGAAAGCGGGCACCTTCGTCGAATTCAGCGTGATGCGCGAGCCGGTCACCGTGGACTGGACGATCATCGGTGACACAAAGGAACTCAACATTCACGGCGCACATCTGGGACCGCATGCGTATCCGCTGGCAATCGACTACGTTCATCGAGGTTTGATTGATGTGAGCCAGATCGTCACCCATCAGTTGTCGCTCGAAGAGTACATCAAAGCGTTTGAGATGGTTCAAGCCGCAAAGGATTCGATCAAGGTGCAGTTGGTGCCGTGAAATGATCGCCATGGCAGAATTAAGAAAAATTGCACGTGCCAGGCTCAGAGATGCCGAAGCCTTATATAATGCACGAAGATATGACGGTGCCGTATACCTCTGCGGCTATACAATTGAAACTGCGTTGAAGGTAAGGATATGCCGCACGCTGAAGTGGCCCAGATTTCCATCAACAAGAGCTGAATTTAGTTCCTACCAGAGTTTCAGAACTCACAACTTGAATGTGTTATTACATTTGTCAGGAATAGAAAGCAAGATCACAACACAATACGTCGTAGAATGGTCGACAGTGGCTCTATGGAATCCAGAAATGCGGTATCAGCCGATCGGTGCCACCACAAAAAGCGACGCGCGCACTATGCTCGATTCAGCAAAGGTTCTGTTGGGGGTTATATGAAAGATAACGCGCTTATCAGCAAGTTCAGAACTATCGAAAGGGAGATTACTCAAGAGAAAGGGGCTTTTACACTGTTCGCCCTCATTCAGGGAGAGGGGGTCTGGGATAAATGGGATGTTGTTGTGGCAGCTCCCTGGGTCCGTGATGATCTCAAGGAGACGTTAGATTACTTTGTGGAGAAAATGCGCAAAGTCCCTCACCAGGAAGAACTCCTCAAGGTATCAAAAATAGTCCCTCTTGACCCCTCCTGGGATTTTGTCCAAGAAATTATCAACGAAAGCAACAAACACGGCAATGGCACACTGAGAAATATCGAAATTAACGGAATAGAAATAAGGCGCGCGCACATTCTCACACCAACTTTATCACATCAAAGAAAAGGTCTTTGAAGTTCTTGATGACAAGTTAAAATAGGTGACCTATGCCTTTACGGAAACGTATGGCTGTGGCTGAACGAACTAGACTGAGGGTTGGTAGTGACTGCTTCAGTTGATTACATTTTAGGCACATTACGCAAGGAGATTTCACCATGACAGCACACACACATAACACATCATCTACGCCTTTGGTGATACCCGCCTCGGAGACAGCCGAGCGGATGGCAACCGCTTGCGCGAACTTTTTAGAAACTCTGACGCCCGATCTGCGGCGGAAGGCGGAGTTCGCGTTTGAGGATACGGAACGCCACCGTTGGCACTACATTCCACGAGAGATGTTTGAGCGCAATGGGGTATTCCTCAAGGAGATGAATGATAAGCAACGCCAGGCGGCTTTTGATCTACTCGCCTCTGGGTTAAGTCAAAAAGGGTATCAAAAGGCGACCGCGATTATCGATATCGAGACCACACTCGGCGAGATCGAACGATCGGCGGGGGAGGCACGATTGGTTCGAGACCCGCAACTCTACGCCTTTAGCGTCTTCGGCGATCCAACGAATCAGAAACCGTGGGGCTGGCGGGCAGAGGGACACCATGTCTCACTCAATTTTACCGTTGTCAACCGGGAGTTAGTAACCCCGAACCCTTCCTTCTTCGGCTCGAATCCGGCAGAAGTTCGGCATGGGCCCAAGAAAGGGCTAAGAATCTTGTCGGTGGAGGAAGACCTGGCGCGCCAACTTTTGAGCAGCCTCAATACCGATCAGAGAAGCAAGACAATCATTAACGCCACCGCTCCCGCGGATATCCTTACACGGGAACAGCCGAAAGTTGAATTGGGCGCCGCTGAAGGACTCGCAGCGGAGTCGATGACAAGCGAACAGCGCGAAGTGTTGGTGAAACTCACTCAGGAGTACATCGACCGACTCCCCGATGAGTTAGCAAAAATTGAGGAGCGGAAATTGCGCGATGCGAATATCAATGACATCCACTTTGCCTGGGCGGGGGCGGCGGAGCGCAACAAACCGCATTACTATCGCTTGCATGGGCCCTTCTTCTTTGTCGAGTATGACAACACGCAGAATGACGCCAATCATATTCATACGGTCTGGCGGCATATAGAAGATGATTTTGGTCTAGACCTGCTCCGCTTACACTACCAGCGAGGACATCATCATGCGTAAAACGTGGAGAATTCGCGTCGGGACACGGGTTGGCTGAGGGTGTGCAATGACATTCGCACCCATCAAAGTGCCACGACAGTGGTGTTGGTCAGGTAGGGGGAATTGAAGCGAGTGAGTTCGCCGGCTGCCAGGCCGGGCACAGGGAATAAACGAGCGGAGAGGGGCTTGCGCCATCGAATCGAGAGAGAGGCAACGTCAGTCAGAGTAGCGCTGATCTGATCAACGGAAGCATCTCCGGGAATCGGGATGGTATCAAGCCCGGTCCCACAAACGGCAGAATAGAGCAACAGGCTATCCACGTTCAAGCATCCCTGACGGCAGCGATCGCCCAAAACCTCATCCTCCAGAACCGGGAGCATCAGCCCCGAATAGCCACATCGCGGCAGCTCCAGTGATTCGAGGGTTCGTGTGATTCCGGTGACTGCGGTCAGCGTCCCACGTTCGCCGAACCGGCCGGGGAGTTGTGTTTCGATGGCCCCCGCAATGCTTTCATCACCCATCGGCGCCGGCGAGACGTCCAAACCGACAAAGCGGATTCCGGCTTCCTCTGCAGCCGCTGCGGCAATGGCAACGATCTGCGCTCCTTCTTGCTCCATCAACTCCTTCACCTTCCGTAATGCAACCTGCAGATTGGGCGCGTCGGCGAATGCACCGTGCACAAGGTCTGCAGCTTGCCAACCAATGCCAAAATTGATCTGATTGTCTTGCCAGTAAGCAGCGGGAAAAAAGGGCGTATTAGGCGGGCAGTTCATCAGCGCGGCAAAGCGCATGTTGCCGAAACCACCATCTGTATTGTGGGCAATCTGCTGCATAGCTGATGCCGCCTTTTCAGCGACGTCCCATGCGATCTGTTGGTCGGGGGTGGTTAATGTGACAGAGGCGGAGAAGGTACGGCTTTGAGAGATGAGGTCGGCAATGAGGTTGAGATGAGATTGGGTTTGCGGCTGATTGGGGAAGATCGTTCCCAAACTGAAAAACTCGACGCCCAATTCAACGGCACGGTGGTCTAGTTCAAGGGCTTGATCGCGCTCAGAAATTTCGCCCCACGCCTGGCTGCTCAGCCGTGTTGTTTGGACTTCGTATCCATTCGCCTCAAAGCGTGCCCGGCAGTGGCGGTTGAAATCTACGGCGCGTCGCATTTGTTCATCGGAAAAGGCGGAAGGTATCCCTGTGGTGATGGTTCGGACTTTCATGATTCACCGTAGGCGCCGATCTGCCGGTAGCGTTCGTACCGCTGCGCAATCAAAAGCGCTCGATCCATCTGCACCAATTCGGCGAGGTGCTTTTTGATCGCCGCTTTAACGCGCTTCGTCGCCAGCTTTATATCTCGATGTGCACCCCCGAGCGGCTCACGGATGATTTCATCGACAATGCCGAACTTCAAAAGATCTTCAGCCGTAGGTTTGTAACCCTCTGCGGCTTCTGGCGCGCGTTCGCCGTGATCTTTCCACACAATACTACTGCAGACTTCGGGTGGTGCAACGCAGTAGATTGCGTGCTCCATCATCAGCACGCGATCACCGACGGCGATGGCTAATGCGCCACCGCTGCCGCCCTCGCCAATCACCACGACGACGATCGGAACACCCAACTGAGACATCTCCGCAATATTCTCCGCAATAGCAATCGCTTGCCCACGTTCCTCCGATTCCATATCGTAATGTGCCCCGCGCGTATCCACAAAGCAGATTACGGGGCGATCAAACTTTTCAGCAAATTTCATCAACCGCCGCGCCTTGCGGTACCCCTCTGGCCGGGTGTACCCAAAATTCACCTCTTGCCGTTCCTTGATGTTTGTGCCCTTCTGCTGGGCAAGATAAACAATCGGCTGACCGTCGAACCAGGCCAATCCGCCAATTAACGCGCGATCATCGGCATATAATTTGTCAGCGTGCAATTCAATCGCATCCTCAAGAATCGCGTCAATGTAAACCGGTGCCTGTGGCCGCTCTTCGTGCCGCGCCAGCCAGACTTTATCCCACCGTGTTAGCTTTTGAAAGGCTTGTCGTGTCAGTCCCTCTGTATTCTCTTCGAGGGCTTTGATCCCTTGCGTGAGATCTAAGTCCGGATTCGCTTCCGCAAAAGTCTTCAGTTGGGCGATATAATGGTCTAGCTGCAGCAGCGGTTTTTCAAAGTCTAAGCGTCTTGGCATAATCTCGATTCCCTTTTCACGATTAGCAACAACAATCGAGGAGAATATGATAAATGATAATGGGACGATTTACAGTATCTCGATCATGCTCACTTACCCATTCGAGCGGAAAGTCGCAGATAATTTTCACATCACACTGAGGTAGTTTTAAGCGCAATTCACTCCCATTTTGATCAATTGCTCGTCTGACTTCCTCTTGCCAACGTTTCAATGAATGACTTTGAGCGTATCCAAGCATCGCCGCTTCATCGTACCTTGAA
>JAPUIP010000661.1 GCA_027296925.1 Candidatus Poribacteria bacterium
CTCTTCAGAAATGGGGCGATGAATTCCGGCGTCCCCATTTTCATGCCCAGCTTAGCGCACGGGACACGGGGTTGGGACACTTCAACCAGCCCGTCGCCCACCCGAAAAACATCTCCAATGTGAACGGTATCCTCTTGCATCCCTTCCACCGTCAAGTTTTCGCCCGTGTCTGAGAACCGTCGATTGTTTCTCGCTCGTATGCTCCTTCTCCCCACCACTTGACTCCAATGGTGCGATACTGAACTCCCGGCTCAACATGCACTGGACGAGAGACAGGTTCACAAAGTTCACTGAGCGGTATTTCTGGGAATCTCATATTTGCTTTTCGCGTCTCCTCAGATGTATTCCACCTGATTTGCCATATCTTCCGGGTCTAATGCGTCCCACATGAAAATCAGACTTTGTATCATGTCACCAATCGTACGTGCGCCCCTGGCACAATAAACAATGCCAGCATAATTCACACCCGCATGATGCCACCTCAAAAAGTCATTGTCCTGCGTGAAGATGACCCGCTGTTCCCTTCGTGCAAAGTTGAGATGTTCTTCATCGGAAGCACCGATAAGCTCGGCTTCAGATGTGGTGGTCACGTCAATCCCTTCACGTCTTAACCCATCGGCAATCGCACGTGGAATGTGTTCATCAAGATGGAATGTTATCGTTCTTGGCATTCCGCTCCCTTAACTTCTGCTGGACCAGGGACGGTGTTTTCGCTTTCATCTCTTTATAGAATGCTCTCTCTTCCCGAATGTCCTGACGGATCTCTTCCTGATTATCGTAATAATATACCAGTGCCGCATGGACATCAGCCAGGGTTATCGGAAGCTGGTTCACAATCTCTTCGGGTGACCTGCCCCAGTGTTCATAATCGATGACAATATCCTGAACGCGGATGCGATGCCCGGCGATACGTGGCTTTCCCCCACACGTACCGGGGGTGATTTCGATGTGTGATTTGATGCGTTTGTCCATGGTGTTGTCCTCTTCACGTTTGGTGACGCATCGCTTCGTCGTTGTTGATGAAAGCGATCAGGTCGTCGCCCTTGATACCGTTGTCCTCATCGGCTGCCCAATCCCGCCAGCGATAGGACGGTTCAACCGCGGGGCGGAACGTCTGACTTTCTAAAAGGGGGTTGCAAAAAGCAGCGATTACAGACGCAGATTATCAAAGCCCATCAAATCAACCTGTTGAGTCTTTCACCAAAAGCGCCTCGAACGATTTACGCCAACTCGATGCTAGCGCCGGAATGCGCAACGCCTTCTTAGCGCCCTCAAGGTTCGTCTTGTCGAAATGGAGCAGATGGACGATCGCCTTCACCGTCATCTGTTCGGGCCCGACTTTGACGCGCTCAATGGCATCGCCGGCGCTGACCTCGCTTTCCTCCAAAACCCGCACATAAAATCCGACACGCCCGCTCTTCAAAAATGGGGCGATGAATTCCGGCGTTCCCATTTTCATTCCTAGCTTAGCGCACGGGACACGGGGTTGGGACACTTCAACCAGCCCATCGCCCACCCGGAACACATCTCCAATGTGAACGGTATCCTCTTGCATCCCTTCCACCGTCAAGTTTTCGCCGAACTGTCCATAAGTCAAATTGTCCCGACCGAGCTCGGACTTCCAGTGTTCGTAATTCTCAATCGAGTAGATGTAGACCGCTTTGTCGATACCGCCATGCACGGCGGTATTCCCTTGACCGTCCCCGTCGATGTTCAGCCGCCGCATCATGACCCGCCCCTGCACCGGCGCTTTGAAAATGCCTGTCCGTATGGTTTCCCCTCTGTACGAAACCTCCTTGGGTTGTGAAACATTCACCGATAAGACCTTCATCATTTCACGCCTCGCAAAAAATTAGTCTAGCGATTCACTTTCTCATTGTCGTTGCATGCGGGGTCTGAGCGCTTTGATATCTTTGATCACGTCCCGCGGATCGCCACCTGTCAATATGCTTTCTTCCTGCTTCAAAAGATCTTCTACAGAGCGATCTCCTTCGATGGTAAAGCCCGCATCTTTGATCATGCGGATCGTGCGCATCCTTGAAGCGCCCTTTGCGTTCAGGTAACCATCGATAAAAAGTGAGTTGGCTGGATAGAGCGCCATGACCTCCATACTCCGCAGGTGCACTTCTCGGCCCGCAGCGATTCGGATCTCGGTTTCTGGATTCAAAAAACGGTACAGGCATAAGACCCGTAGACAATATTCTGGACTGAGCTCGGAGACCTCCGACAGCGCATTTCCTTGAAATGGGAGGAGAAAATTGACGGGTATCGACTGGACTTTGAACTGTCGTAATGTTTTGGCCACATCGATGATATCCGCCGCCTTTTCGCCCATCCCCACGATGAGCCCAGAACACAGTTCAATACCAGCCGCTTGGGCTGCATTTAATGTATGGATGCGGTCTTCATAGGTGTGGGTCGTGCAGATGTTGGGGTAATGCGCCTCGGAGGTATTGAGGTTGTGATTCAGTCGATCTAAGCCTGCGTCCTTCAGGATGTGTGCGCTTTCTTCATCGATCAAGCCTACCGAAACACAAACCTGAATCGGATACCGCGATTTGATCTCCTGAATCAATTTTGCCAACTGCGCGACACGCCTTTTCGACGGACCGCGGCCGGCAAAGACCATACAGTAGCGATATGCGCCGGACTCGTAAGCCCGTTCGGCCTCAGCCAGCATTTCTGCGTCAGGTTTAAGTGGGTACGGCTCGATATCGGCATGTGATGACCTCGCCTGCGCACAGTAGCCACAGTCTTCGGGGCAGTAGCCATTTTGGGCATTGTTGATGATGTGGAGTTGCACCGTGGTGCCGGTGTACGTCTTGCGCACCTGATAGGCGGCATCCAGTAGCGGAAGGAGTTCGATCTCCGGTGCGGTTAAGATCTGCAGACACAATTCGTCCGAAAGGGTTGCTCCACGTAGGCTTGTTTGCACAAGTTCATGATAAAGTGTTCGTTCCATCTATCGCTTAAATCCTCCTAAATCTGTTTGAAATCAATGTCCGGTCCATTCGGTGTTTCCCAACCAATCTCAGCCACCCGGACTACGGACACGGAGCGTCGAACTCCCGTTGCCCAACTTTTCGACGACAATCTGGACAGGGATGCGCCGCGTCAGTTCTCCGACATGACTGATGACGATGATGCTTCTGCCGGTAAGCCGAAGGCCTTCCAACGCCGAGATTGCAATGTCGAGCGTCTGCGTGTCGAGTGTGCCAAACCCCTCGTCGAGGAAAAGCGAGTTGAGTTGCGTTCGCCCTCTGCTCATTTCCGACAGCGCGAGCGCCAGCGAAAGGCTCGTCAAAAACGACTCTCCGCCCGACAGCGTTTCGACGGGACGCTCCTCGTTCGCGTTCCACTTGTCGATTACGACCATGTCCCTCATGCTTTCTACCCTCAAGGCGTAGCGGTCTGTCAAGCGTTCCAACTGCTGATTGGTCAAGCGGATGAGCCGATCAAACGTGCGTTGTAACGCAAAATTCCGTAGCTTATTATCGCCAATTGCTTTCTGGAGATTTTCCCACCGATCCTTTTCTTGAAGGGCTTGCTCCAATCCGGCGGCCTGCTTTTCCCGTTTGCGTCGATTTTCCTCCATGTTGGAGATCATTTTCCGGAGCTCCCCGATCCGCTCGGTGTTGGATCTGATCTGCGCGGCGAGTTCTTTCTCTGACGCTTGAAGGCGTTCCATCACCTGTGGGTCAAACGGTTGCTCGGCGAAGACCGCTTCATGCGAAGCAATCGCCGCCTCAATCGTGCGCAGATCCTGCCGATACTGATCGATCTCATCTGCCGTTACCTTCAGCCACGCATCATCACGAAATGCGCGCGCGTGCGCCTCCGGCGAATCGAAGCCCGCATCCGCCAACGCCAGCCGGTACACCTGTTGCGCTGCGTTGAATTTCTCATGACATTCAGCGCAGTAAGATTCTGACCGATCTTTGTGAGCCTGTGCCTTGATTCGCTTCTCGTTTTGCTGGCGTGACGCTTCCTCAGCGTGATTCCGCGCCTCCGTTTTCGCCCTCACCTCTGCCTCAAGCTTCCGGATGGCTTCCGCCGCTTTCAGTCCATCCGTCTTCGCCTCTGCGGCAGCGAGTAACTTTTCACTTTCTGCCCGATAGCGCGCGATCTCTGTTTCAAGCCCATCTTTGCGACGACCTTCGGATTCGAGTTGTCTGGCATTACCCTCAGTTTTAACGCGGAGTTGATTCAGCCGGGACTGCTTATCACTCAGACGCTTTTCACACTCTCTGACGGCATCGATCCATTCCTCGAATTGATCGAGTGCGTTTTGCGGCTTATGTTCACGAAAGGCGTCGGGCACGCATTCCCAAAATCGCAGTTCAATCGCTTCGATCTCCTCGTTCAAGCCACTGAGTTCGTCGGTGAGCCGATGAAGTTGCGCCTTGAAATCTCTCAGACCCGCTTCCGCACTTTGGATCTTTTCCGCTTGATTGGTGAGATTCTGGGTGACGAATTTCTGATCACTTAACGCTTTCGTATGTGCCGTGATCGCCGATTGCCACTGATCTAGACAAGATTCCGCTTCGCCGATTTCAGCATCGATATGTTTCAGGGAGATCTCAGCCTCCGGATAGACCACGCGCCACCGCTCCTCCTTTAACGCAACTTCTTCATCAAATGTGCCAATCCGCTTTTGCAGTTCATCAATCCCCATGAGGAGGTCGCCCCGGTTTTTTTGGGTGAGTGCGTGTTGCCCCTGCAAATGACCGTGGCGCTCTTGCGCTGTTTGCAGTTCCACTTCAGCCGCTGCAAGCGCACGCCGCGCGTGTTCAATCTGTTCTTCGCCCTCGGCTTCGTCCTTATCCGCCCAAGGGTGCTCAAGCGCCCCACATACCGGACAGGGCTGATCGGCATGCAGATGCTCCTTCCGCAGTGGAATCGCCTGATTCGCAATCAAGGCGTATTTTTCATCCGATTGGCACTGCTTCACGATTGCCTCTGCAAGCGCAACATCTTTGGTCTGCAACTCCAACGATCGCGCAATCTCCACGAGCCTCGCTTCCGCTTCATTCAAAGCCTCACGCTGCTGTTCTAGTTGCTGTAGCACTTCACCGCGTTGGCGCACCGCATTCTCGTACTCGCTCGCGCGCGGGCGCATCTGTTGGGCGACTTGCTTCTGAGTCTGCCAATTTTCCACACCGCCCCGAGCCTGCCAGTCCTGCAGTTCCAATTCCGTCTCTGTTAAGGCCGCATCAGCGGCCCGTCTTTCATCAAAAAGGGCTTCTCGCTGTTTTTCTAAAGCAACCAGATCGCGTTCTCGTTGCGCAATTCTCGAACCCAGTTCACTCAGATCTTTCGACTTGTCCCCCTGGGCCTTCCACTTTTCCGTCAGCGTGGCAAAGTGCGCCTTCGCCCGAGTGAATCGTTGATCGCTATCCGCCGGTAGGGAGTGCGTGCGGAGGAAGGTCTGGTCGGCTTCGAGCCCCCCTTCCAAATCCACCTGCTCTGCTTTTTGCGACGCCAATTCTTGCGATAATGCATCAATCGCCGCTTCGATCGCTTTCAGATCATCTTCACGTTTGGCCGCTTCCTCCAACTGCGCTTGCGCTCGGTTCTCTTCATCGCGCGCCTTGTTGTATGTCTCCATGTTGGCGTCGCGGGTCGCGAGCACCGATTGATACTGCGCCTCAATTTGGTCAAACGCCGCGTGCTCGGCATCGTACTCGTTCTGTGCGTTTTCCAGTCCTTGCTCTGCTTGAACTAACGCATTTTGCGCCGCTTCAAGATTCTGTTTCTCCCGCTGAAACGCCTGCTGCTCTGCGCGCAAAGCAGCGGCACGCTGTGCTTCTTTAAGTTCCGTTTGGGACCGCTCGATTTCGCACTGCCTTTGCAGGAGCAGCTTCTGCCGTGCTTTTGCATCAATGTGTTGCCGGTGCGCTTCGATCCGCTGTTTCTCCTGCTCGATCCGTTGGCGATTTTTCTGCTGTTGGTGTTCGAGACATTGAGTTGTGGTTTCCAACTCCGCCTGTTGCTGTCGCGCCGCCTCAATCTCCGCTGACGTCACGGCAGGGATTCCGTTGAATACGGTTTCGATCTTCTCATGCTCGCTTCGCACTGCTCTGATTTTGTCGCTCAACGGTCGCCTGAGCTTATCGTAGATGTCCACGCCTGTGGTCGCTTCCAGGATTTTTCGTCTCGTATCGGCGTCCGCCTTCAGAAACGCAGCGAACTGCCCCTGTGCGAGCAACACCGAACGGCTGAACGATTCAAAATCTAATCCCAGAATGTCCTGTACCGCTTTGCTGTGCGATGACCGCCGGTCACTGATCAGCGTGCCTGTATCCAAATTCTCCAGCTTGACCTTCGGGGTGTCAAGTTCTCCATTGCGTTTTCGCCGCACACGCCACTCAGAGAGATAGCGAGTACCGTTCGCCTCAAAGATGACCTCCGCAAATCCTTCCCTCTTCCCTTGACTCAATAGATTGCCGGGGTTCTGGTTGCCCGTGCTCGAGAGGCGTGGCGTTCTGTTATATAAGGCAACACACAACGCATCGAGCAGCGTTGTCTTGCCCGATCCAGTCGGTCCAGTGATTGCCAGCAGTGAGGCATCTTTCAAATGAGGGTCTTCGGCGAAATCCAGTTCAATTTTCCGTTGGAAGCTATTTAAGTTTTCAAGCGCGAGTTTTTGTAGCTTCATCCGTTCTCCTCGTCTGTTCGACTGGAAACCATCCCTATCAAGTCTGTGAAGGTTGATCGGATCTCATCCGGCGCCGCCACACCGTGTTCTGTCTGATAAAATTCGGCGAAAATATCTTCCGGAGATGTCTCAGAAAGCGTTTCAACAGTTAGATCGGTTTCTTGCTGCTGCACCTCTGGCGGCCTGATCAGCAAGACTTCCCCACCGCGATCGCTGAACGCCCCTCGGATTTTATCCCGGTCGCCAATCTGCTGCCCGATCAGTTGCACCTCAATGTATTTTCCCCGCCAGTCCCAATCCGCCGAACCGGCTTCAAAGATGATCTGATCGTAATCGCCACGCACACGACACAACTCCCTGAAAACTGGAACCGTAATTTCTGTCAGTCGATCTGCGCCCGATCTGTCGAGGTCGAGCAGATACACTTTTTTATCATATTCCGCTTCCCTAAAGGTCATCGGCAGCGGCGAACCGGCGTATCGAATCGGATAGGCTGTGCCGTTGATGGATTGGGGACGATGCAGATGGCCCAACGCGACATAATCGACCGCCTCCGGTAAATCGCTCGCACGGACCGCCGTCGCCCCGCCGATCTGGATGGTTCGCTCAGATCCGCTCTCTTCACCACCGTAAACGACGAAGTGTCCCATCAGGATTTTCGGTATACCCGCCGGCATCTGCGCAACGCACTGTTGATAGAGCCGTCTCATCGCTTCTCGATATCGTTCCGCTTTTTCGACTTCCCGCTCAAGTGAAACGTGAGGCAGGATTTCGTTTTCCGACAGATAAGGGACAGCGGCGATGGCCACAGATGAATTGCCGGCGGAGAGTGCAATGACGCACGCTCCCGGATCTGGGTCGATTTCTCCAATCACGTGAATTCGACCCATCTTGAGAAATTGCCGTGGGGCAGCCAGACGCATAGGCGAATCGTGGTTGCCGGCGGTAATCACCGCTTGCGCTTCCGTCTCGCGATATAGTTCAAAGAGAAACTGATAGTAGAGATCTGTTGCTTCGGAGGAGGGCAGCGCCGTATCGAAGATGTCTCCCGAAACAAGTAGCACATCAACCGCATGCTCCTGAATCACCGTCAACAGCCAGTCGAGGAATTGGCGATGTTCATCGATGCGATTCCGTTCGTAAAGTCGATGCCCGATGTGCCAATCCGATGTGTGGAGAATGCGCATGGTGGGTTCGCCTCTAAATGTTCAATCTTGTCAAAAAATCCTAAAGTTTCTCACACCCAATCCGATAAAATAAGCAACACACAAACAAACAAAAAGTTCAGCGGTTCGCACGGAGGCGAAAATCATTGATACGGAGGTCGAGACCAACTGAATGCAAGAAAGCATCTAATAAAGTCAAAGGCATGATGCAACCATACCGACGCTGACACGGAGGTTGGCGAAAAAGATCGACATGGAGGTTGATAAAAGTCGGTTGGTTATACGCACACGCATCTTAATTCGGAGTGAATTTTACCCGTTTCAGCTAACGGAAGAGGGAGCCAGGCAATTGCCTGGCTTTTTTCTTTTGGATACCAATATCTATCGTCCACCCAGCGGTTAAAATTCCGTCGAGCCATCAGCTTCCGATGCATCAGCCGAGGGGTTGATGGTATCCTCCTTAGAGACAAATCCGTACAGTTCAATCTCGCCAATCTTCGCCGGCGCGCGTATCTTCCCGGAATATATTCGATATCCCCGCACCCTGCGGACATTTTTTCGACGCTGCTCCGCATCATCAGAGGTACGCCTAACCCGAATCTTGATGCCGGCGGTGTTGACCGGTCGTTTAAGCCGCAGTTCAATGACCGGATCCTTATTACTCTTTACCTCCTTGATCATTTCCCATCTTCCCTGTCCGTCAGTGACCCACAGACCAAACGCTTCAAGATTAGAGGACTAGATAACGACCCGATGAATGGGTTTGGGCTCGGGTAGAATCACCACTGCCTCAGAAGGTGCACTGTGATCTCGAACGACGTCCGCAGAGCCTTCGACGTACTGAGATTGCCCAATCGTCTCAGGATTTCCGTCGATAATTGCAGGGTCATTGGCCTGGGTTCCCGACGCAAAGGCGTAGTTTTCACTCCACGCCTGCTCGACAGAGACCCGCGGCAAAATTGAACACCCATACGATGAAACAATACTCAAAGCGAGGAAGAAAAAGAGATAAACGGACTGAACCTTCATTGTATGTCCTTTATTGCGTGGCTTGTTGGATGGCTGATAAAATCTCGGCTTTTGTCAATCGACGCACATTGAATTTGAGTGATTCAAAAAATGGCACCAGATCTTGCCCAGCAGCCTGACTCATGTAATGAATCAGCATACTCGTGCTCATTGCGGCCGGCAGTCTCTGGTGAAGCTGATCTTCTTCGATGAGACGGAATAATGTCAGGTAAAAGTCATCCCCAAAACGCGCCCGCAACTCGGAAACAATGGAATAAGAATAGTCATATCCCCAACGAGATAGCGCGCTAATTGAATCACTGTGCCCCCTCCAATTTTGAACGGCGTTTACGCCGTCAAAATCGAGGTTCAAATCATTTTGAAGATCGAGTTTACGGTGCCCCCCGCCCTTGGCATGTTCAAGCTGCACGAAAACAGCGATCCCCTCTGCGAACCAGGTTGGCAGCATATAGACACTTGTGAAGGCGTGGGTGAGCTCATGTGCTCGTATATCTCGCTTGTAAAACATCGGAAGTGGGAAGTTCATTTCGATACTACGAACCGTCTTAAAGAGCTGGCCATCCCGGTAGTTGGCTTTATAGCTGATTTGTGTGGTGGCAAGTCTCGTGGTTCCCTGATAGGTTTCATGGAGCGTCACCTTGATTCGATTATTCGGTTCAAAGCCAAAAATGTCTCGGACAAAATCATATAGACTTTCCATAAAAACCAAAGCCCCTTGCCCCATATCCTGGCGTTCTTTGACTTCATCAAAGTCCTTATTTTGCAACAGATCTTTGGCAAAGGTCATGATGTAGTGCTGGCTCTCGATCGTTAATCCATCCGACGACGCTCTAACTTTAGAGGTTGGACGTTCGAATGTCATGTAGCGCTTTTGCTGCTCTTGCTTGAT
>JAPUIP010000662.1 GCA_027296925.1 Candidatus Poribacteria bacterium
GCAGGTTATTGTGACTAAACGACGAAGCCGACCGGTGGTCATTATGATTCGTGATGGGTGGGGACACAATCCATATCCGGCGTGGAACAGGGCAAATGCCGTTCATCTCGCTAGAACGCCGGTCGATGATTGGCTCACACAGGAATATCCGCATGCGCTGATTCATACGTCCGGCGAAGACGTTGGTTTACCGGCGGGCGTGATGGGAAACAGCGAGGTCGGACACCAGAATATCGGTGCGGGTCGGATTGTCGCTCAGGAAATCCTGCGGATTAACAGAATGATCGACTCGGGTGAGTTCTTCCAAAACAAGACACTTATTGCCGCCATGAACTATGTCAAAGCGCGTGGGAGCAACCTTCACCTTATGGGTCTGGCGAGTGACGCCGGCGTGCATACCGCGCTGGGTCACCTTTATGCTTTACTCGCACTTGCAAAGGAGACAGGTGTTCCCGGAGATCTCCTTTTGGTTCACAACTTCGGTGACGGTCGGGACAGCCCGCCGAATAGCGGCGTCAATTTCTGCCGGCAGATCGAAGCGAAGATGAAGGAGATCCGCGTTGGGCGCATTGCTTCGGTGGTGGGTCGATACTACGCCATGGACCGTGACGACCGTTGGGACCGGGTGGAGAACGCGTACCGGCTTTTAACCGAAGGTCAGGGGCATCGTGTAAAGTTGGCGACCCAGGCCTATCAACGCTACTACGACAATCCGACTGAAGCGAGCCGATGCGGTGACGAGTTCATCGAGCCGACAGTCGTAACGGACGACCAAGGCCAGCCACTGCCGAGAATCTCCGACGGTGACGCGGTCATCTTCTACAATTTCCGTGGCGACAGACCGCGAGAGCTGTGCAAGGCCTTCTGTCTCGCAGAGTTCCCGTTTGAAGGCGTAGGAAAAGACGGGGTGACCCGGCAAATGGGTTTTGAACGCGGAAAGAAACTTGACATTAAGTTCGTCACGATGACCGAATATGAGCAGGGGCTTCCCGTTGAGGTTGCAATCCCCAAACCGCCCAAGATGCTCAATATTCTGGGCGCATACGCGAGCGACGCCGGGTTGGCGCAATTCCGTTGTGCGGAAACGGAGAAGTTCCCGCATGTCACGTTTTTCTTCAACGATTATCGCGATACGCCGTTCAATCGAGAAGATCGGCAGATTATTCCGTCACCACGCGATGTGTCGACTTACGATAAGAAGCCTGAGATGTCCGCACCGGCGGTCACCGAAGAGATACTGCGCCGAATCGCGTCGGACAAATATGACCTAATGATCCTGAACTACGCCAATGGCGATATGGTTGGCCATACAGGGTCGCTGCCCGCTGCGATCAAAGCGGTGGAAACGGTGGACGCATGTGTCGGTCAAGTGGTCGATGCCGTGATGGCCAAAGGCGGTTCGTTAATCGTGACTGCCGATCACGGCAACTGCGAGCAGATGACCGACCCCGAAACCGGTGGGCCGCACACGGCGCATACGACGTATGACGTGGACCTGATTTTGGTCGATGATCGCTTCAAGGCACGCCAACTGCGGACCGGCGGTCGACTTGCGGATATCGCCCCAACGGCGTTAAGCTTGCTCGGCGTGGATCAGCCTGCCGAAATGACCGGGCGGTCACTGATCTGAATGTCGCCGTTCCGTCTACGCATAATCACTCTGCGAGACGCGCACCTCAAAAAAATTCGGCGTGCAAATCGGTTTACACGCCGAATAAAAAGCACATGATGATTTGGCGACTGACACTTACCCCGTTAAGGCCGCATGGAATTCTGTCCAGTCGTCGAGGTTGTTGAGATTCACAGCATCCAGGATGGAACCGTCATCTTCAACACCCGCAGCGCCTAAAATGGGCCCGCGGGTATCGTCATCATGGTTGTAGCCCGCGATTGCTGAATTCAGTTTATCAACCGCAGCTGTATCCAGGCTCCCGCCTTTCTTCGCCAAGATCCATTTCTCAAAATCGGTGTAACTTGGAAGGTTCTCACTGATGTAGGCTAATGTCTCTTCCCGATCGAGTCCGAGTCCATCAAGGACCATCTGATCGAAGCCCGTACCACAAGCGGGATAATCTGCATGCAGTTGTCCCTTTGTATCCAGAAGGACCTTGCTCCAAAACCTGGGTAGATGAAGGACACCAAGCGGTCCTGCGACGCCTGAACTGATTGTCGGAATCACTCCTGCCATTTTGTTTGCTCCTTCTCTTTGCTATAATCGTGAGAATAACAATCCAGACCTCCTGGATTGTTTTCAGATAGCTATTATAGCATACCCTAAAAGAAGTGAAAAGTAGAAAAAGGGCCAGATTCCACAAAACTCTCTCCGCGTGTCTCCCATTTTTTCTGAAACCGAACCAGCACTTTTTGCACCTACTACATTTATGAATCCCGATTCCGGATGAGGAGAACCGTGCACATTTCCGACAATGATCTCGTTCAACGCTGCAAAGATGGAGATCGAGAGGCGTTCAATACGCTCATCAAGCGATACCAGCATGCCGTCTACGGCTTATGTTACCACTTCGCTGGAGACTTTGCAGAGGCGCAAGATCTGGCGCAGGAAACGTTTGTGCGGATTTACCTGGATTTACACCAGATCCAGAATGTTTCCAAATTTCCGGCGTGGCTCCGTCAGGTCGCAACGAATGTCTGCCAGATGTGGCTCCGGCAACGGAAGCGACAGGTGCAAGCCAGTATTGATGAGACGGCGGAATCAGAGCTGATCGACCAGCGGTCACCGTCCCCTGCGGAGGAAGCGGTCGCCAATGAAATGCGCGGGGTCGTCGCTCGCGCAATCTCGCATCTGTCAGACGAGTACCGCCTCGCCGTGACGATGTACTACATCAACGGTTTGTCCTATCGCGAAATCGGGGAATTTCTCAATGTCCCGCAGACGACGATCAAGAATCGTCTACACCGAGCGCGAAAACAACTGAAAAAGGAGTTATTGAAAATGGTTGAGAACGAATTTGAAAGCCAGCGACTCTCGGACGAATTTTCGGAGCAGGTT
>JAPUIP010000663.1 GCA_027296925.1 Candidatus Poribacteria bacterium
AACATCCGGTTGGACCAGCCTAATTGCCTCCAGCATACGAGCTGCCCCGAGTCCGGTGATGTCTCCTGTCAGCAAGGGTTGATGGAAGGAGACATGAACAAAACTCTGCGCCGCAAGGTTGTAAACCTCATCGGGTTGTACCTCCGTCAACACCCGCACGAGCGACGAGACATCGTGGAGATCGCCACTGATGAGTTCAACTTGATCTTGAATTCCCAGATGGACTAGCCGCTCGTCGGGTTCTGTGAAAGAGGTCCGGCGGGTCATGCCGTAGATCTTGTACCCCTTTCCCAATAAAAATTGAGCGAGGTATGCGCCATCTTGACCGGTAATGCCCGTAATGAGCGCCGTTTCCATGTGTTGATTTTCCTGGGAATTTGATTTTCTGACCGCTGTTTTGAGGAGAGCGCCGCTGAAGGCCAAAGCAAAGGCAAGGCAAAACACCTTCGTCGACTTGAGCGCTTGCGAAAACTACATTGGAAGAGTATGCCATTCTTAACGAACATGGGGTTCTAGACATACCATCACGCTTGCAGGATTAAGACACGCTTGCAAGATTAAGAAGTAAGAAATCGAGTATACCAGACATACCGACCATTGTCAATGGCTTTCTTGAGAAAATCGAAATAACATCTACCGATTCTCCACATTTTTTTATGATGTCCGAAATGTTCCCGTAAGAATGGACAATCAATACCCCTTCTGCTTATCTACGACATTGACTAAAGATTCGCCTTTGACGTAGCGATGCAAGTTATCAATGAAGAGGCGCATGGCGCGTGCACGGATATGCTGAGAGGCGCCGGCGCTATGGGATGTCAAAATCACGTTCGGTTCCGTCCATAACGGACTCTCTGGCGGGCACGGTTCGGTGTAAGTAACGTCCAGACCGGCACCGGCGAGTTTGCCACTGCGAAGGGCCGCGATTAAGGCATCTTCATCAACGACCTTGCCACGGCTGACGTTGACGAGGTAACTCCCATCCGGCAACAGATTAAACTGTTCATGCGATAGGAGCTTATGCGTTTCCGGTGTGCTCGGACAGCAGACCATCACGACGTTGGATCGCGCCATAAATTCCGGCAGCCAATCCAGTTTGCCAAGCGTCTCAACGGTATCCGGTTTTTCGATCGGCTCTGGATCGACGGCGATGACGTTAAACTCAAACGCCTTTGCCCGTGAGGCGACTGCACGACCGATCCCGCCAAGCCCCAGAATTCCCATGGTCATCCCCGCGAGTTCGATGCACGGAACACGCTCCCAGTGTTTCCGCTTCATGAACTCGAGTTGGGTTGGGATGCTGCGTGTGAGCGAAAGCAATAGGGCGAAGGCATGCTCAGAAATCTGCAGCCCATACAGCCCGCGGCAATTGGTCAGAGTCACATCGCTCGCTTTGAAGGCCGGATACATAAACCCTTCGACACCCGCATGGGGCTGATGCACCCAACGCAACGACTCGGCCTTTGGGAAATCGGCGTCACTGATGCCGCCGTAGGTAATCTCAACCCCTGAGAGATGATCGCCGGATTTCTCCCCTACTGGCAAAAAGTGAATCTCTGCCTCTGGCGGGGCATCGTTGAGCATGGCTTCGACATCCGGAGTCTGACGACTCACAATCAGAACTTTTGGGTTTGGCATGTCAAGTTCCTTTCATAGGTTTTGTGAACGCGATACGTAAGCTGCGCTAAGAACGCGGCAACGTTGGACATACAGCGTTTTGCAGAATAGCATACCTGCTCTTTTTTGTCAAGAAAATATCCGGCTTGACAGTCTGCAGGTAAGGTGATAGACTATATTTCATTCGCTCAGATCTCGAGTCCTTATTACCTTTGTCGCGACGACTTCCGTCGTTGTTGCGACTGCATGTAAAATCACAAGAAACAGCGTAAAAATAGTGTTGCTACAAAGAGCGGCGTCTTTGAGATGAGTTACCCTTTCAACCTATACCTGAAAGGAAAAAAATGAGCGATCAAAGGCAGAGTGAAGACATTCTCAAAATCATTGAAGAAACCTCAGAGAAAGTCGATCGGCGCGTGAAGTTTTACCGGCAATGGAATGCTTACCTGCTGGTGATCAACCTCATCGCGAGCACTGTAGCCACCCTGCTTGCGGGAGGAATGGCAGCAAAAGTCGCGGACCGGGCCAACCGGGTCGGTGGCTGGCAGATCGGATGCGGTATTGTTGCGGCATTGACCGCAATCGCCACGATCACTTCAGGACTCTATCAACGATTGAAAACTAGCGATCACCTGACCAGCGGCGTTCCTTGTTCGGCTCAGTTGAAGGCGCTGAGATTCTCTTTGCTTGCGTCGGAGACTGACATCAATGATGTCAAATCGCAGTACAGGAAAATTCTAGAAAAATATGGTAACTACATCACTTGAGTCGGAGCCAATGCGGCGTTATCACCATCGCAACTGTCAGTACTGACATCAGTAAGTAGATCTATGAACCTTTCTATTGCGCTGTATATCCACATCCCGTTTTGTGCCACAAAGTGTTACTATTGTGATTTCAACACCTACGCTTTTCGCAAAGACCAGGTCGAAGCCTACATCGACGCGCTCGCTGTAGAAATGGATCTCTACGCATCAGGCTGCCCACCATTACGAACTATTTTCTTTGGCGGTGGGACACCCTCGATCCTTTCTGCTCAATCTTTAGATCGTCTGTTTACAGATCTTCACGCACACTTCAGGATGTGCCCCGATGCGGAGTTCACCGTTGAGTGCAATCCCGGCACAGTCGATCGAGACAAACTCCAGGTGATGCGCGCTGCCGGTGTGAATCGATTGAGCTTCGGTGTGCAGGCAATGGATAACGCGACCTTGTGTCAGATTGGGCGCATCCACAAGGTCAGTGAGGTGATTCGTAGCTACGAACTTGCGCGTGAGGCGGGTTTCGGTAACATTAACCTGGACCTCATTTTTGCGTTGCCGGACCAAACCGTTGGGCAGTGGAAGCATTCCTTGCAGAAGATTGTCGCGCTCCATCCAGAGCACATCTCAACCTATAACCTGACTTTGGAGGAGGGCACCGCTTTCTATGAGTGGTGGGAATCGGGGAAACTGAGACTCGCTTCAGATGAACTGGAGGCCGAGATGTATGAGATGGCGATTGACATGTTGACCGACGCCGGTTATGTGCATTACGAGATCTCAAATTTTGCCAGACCCAATCATTTCGCCGAGCATAATCTGGTGTACTGGAATAATGAGCCGTATATCGGTTTGGGGGCGGGCGCCTGTGGGTATGTCGATGGCCTCCGTTACACCAATATCCGCGGTATCCCAGATTATATTAACTGCCTGAGGCGGCGTCAAAAACCAATCATGTCCTCAGAGCGACTCGCCGGTCGGGCGGAGAAAGCGGAGACGATTATCTTGGGCCTGTGGAAACGGAAGGGCGTTTGCCATGAAAGCTATCAACGTCGTTTTGGGGAGCCGATTGCAGCGGAGTTTGGCGCGCCCTTAGAAAAGTGGATTGGTTTTCAGATGTTGGAATGGAGAGACGATGACCTGCGGCTGACAGATCAAGGGCTCATGTTAGCCAATGAGGTGTTTATGGATTTCTTACCTATCTAGAGTAAGGATCTTTTGAGACCTGGAAAGTATCGTGCCACGAAAGAACAAAATTCTCAACATCGGCGATAAGGCGCCTCCATTTACGCTGCGATCTGTCCAACGCGAAACCGTCAGCCTGGCCTCGTATCGCGATCAATGGCACGTCATTCTCGTCTTTTTCCGGGGCACCTGGTGACCCAACAGCCGTCGCCAGTTGGGGGATTTACAAGCTCACCTGAGTGAATACGCAGATTTGGATGCTGCGGTTGTTGGCATCGTTGGGCAGTGGCCGCGTGAGGTCCGTCGATACGTTGAAGGGCACCACATCACCTTTCCGCTGTTGATCGATAAGGATCGGCAGGTAATAAAAAGCTATGGCGTGTATCATTGGCTGGGGATTGACGCCTACAACATTGCTCGCCCAGCCACATTCGTGGTGGATAAGGCTGGGGTCATCGGGCTCATCTACGTCGGCTCACACCAGTTTGATCTTGCCAAACATGAAAATCTCATTGAGTGCTTAAAAAGGCTTCCTTAGGAATGGATACCAACATAACTTTGTCATCACTTCGGCAAGCTCAGTGCAGGCTCTGAACCCTTCGGCTTCACCCCACAGGGACACCCCCTCAGATGAAATCCTTCGGGGCTCAGGACAAGTAGCCCGACTGAGGAGCTTGCCCTCGGCTGAGAGGGTACGGGGGCAAGTTTCCCCCACAGGGATCCTTCGAGGCCTGCCCTAGGCTGATAGGGCTCAGGACAGGCGCCGTGAAGGATCTCGGATTCAGAGAGATTCTTCGTCGCAGAGCTCCTCAGAATGACAAATGTAGGAGTTAAATCGCATTTGGGTAAGTATAATTTCAATTGCTCGATAAACAGCAATATAGAGGACAGAAAATGACTATCACAGGACACCGGGGAGCGGCAAAGCTTGAACCCGAAAATACATTGCGATCCATTCAAAAAGCAATCGAGCTCGGCGTCGATCAGATCGAGATCGACGTGCACCTGACCCGCGATCAGCACCTCGTCGTCATCCACGATGCCACCGTGGATCGGACAACCGATGGACACGGCGCTGTCGCCGATTTTACGCTGGAAGAGATTAAACAGTTAGACGCTGGAAAAGGAGAGCGTATCCCCACGCTACAGGAAGTGATCAATCTGGTGCGCGGAAAAGTGATCCTTCAGATTGAGCTTAAGGGGCCCGGCACCGCCGAGCCGGTCGTCCGGGGTGTTGAGCAAAATAGTATTGAAAATGAAGTCGTGTTGACGTCGTTCGTCCATGATCGCCTGCACGACGCGCATCGACTCAATCCGAGCCTTGCGTTAGGGGCGTTGTGGTCAAAGCCTCCGGCAGATGCATGTGAACAGGCAATTGAGATGGGCGCAGAAGCATTACACATCCAGCATCAACAGATTGACGCGGACCTTGTTCAAAAAGCCCATGCACATGGGCTCCAAATCCGCGCGTGGAATCCGGACACAACTGAGGAAATGCAGCGGGTAATTGATCTGGGAGTTGACGCTGTGGGCTCGAATCGTCCGGATCTGTTGATTGGGATTGGTCGCTAAATAGGAAGAGCCCTCGATTGGAGAAACCTCATGAAATCCGACAAAATACTAATCGTTGATGACCGCGCCGATATCCGGTCTCTGATTGAAAACATCCTGCGTGACCAAGAGTATGAGCACATCCTATCGGCTACCTCGGGGCCAGAAGCGTTGGAAGTTGTTGAGCGAGAGCTTCCGGACCTAATCTTACTGGATTTGACAATGCCGCAAATGGACGGTTACCAGGTCTGCGAACAATTACAAGCGAATGAAGAGACGAGGCCGATTCCCATCATTGTGATGTCTGAAAAAAGGTCGTCTCAAGACCTGCAGCGGAGCTTCGAGGTCGGTGCGATGGACTATATTACCAAACCGATTGACGCGATTGAACTGTCAGCACGAACGGCCTCCGCACTAAAACTCAAGAGAACTTACGATGCTCTAATAAGCGCTTATAATGAAATCACATTGCTCAACCAGCATTTGGAAGAGCTCAGTACAACCGATGAGTTGACCGGCGTGAAAAATGCCCGTTGTTTTTGGGACTATCTCTCAAGAGAGATTCAAAAATTTACCCGATTCCAACTCCCGCTTTCGTTGATTATAGCAGATCTTGATGACTTCAAGAAGATTAACGATACCTATGGACACTTAGTGGGGGATCAGGTTCTGAGCTATTCTGGTCAACTTTTTCGGCAAAATCTCAGAAGTTACGATCTCGTTGCACGCTACGGTGGGGAGGAATTCGCGTTTTTGCTTGTGAATACAGAGCTTGCCCAGGCGGCGGTCGTTGCCGAGAAAGTCCGACAGATGGTTAGCGAAGCGCAAATCGATATCGGCCACGAGAAACTGCAATGCACGATGAGTCTCGGCGTTGCGTCATTGACACCAGATACACCGCCGGAAAATGTAACGGCGCAATTCCTAGTTGAGCGAGCAGATCGCGCGCTTTATGCTGCGAAGAGAGGCGGGAAAAATCGGGTTATTTTGGAAGATGCTCAATGACAGGAAGCCTCTACAACGACACAAAATCGCTTGGCTTTGGTTAGTCGATGTGTTATAATGTAAAATGATTGACGCACAGTGTGTTTGGAATTTCTGTGCGGGCTGATCGTTGATTAATCATCAACTCCAAATGAAAACACTTAATCTCAAGGAGGAAAAGCTGAATGGCACACGAATTACCTGACCTTCCGTATGCACATGATGCTCTCGCACCACATATCGATGCGCAGACAATGGAAATCCATCATGGCCGGCACCACCAGGCTTATATCAATAATCTCAACACCGCTCTTGAGGGGCTTGATGACCTGGCGGCTTTGTCTGTCGAAGAATTGCTTCGTAACGTCGATCGGGTGCCGGAAGCCAAGCGCCAAGCCGTGATTAACAACGGGGGTGGACATGCCAACCACTCGCTTTTCTGGACGATTATGAGCCCCAACGGCGGTGGTACCCCAACCGGTGAACTCGCGGCGGCGATTGACGCGGCATTTGGATCAATGAAGGCTACCAAAGAAGCGTTTACAACAGCCGCAACGACCCGTTTCGGATCCGGCTGGGCCTGGTGCGTCGTTGATGAAAATGGTGGTCTGCAGATTTACTCTACTGCCAACCAAGATAGCCCCCTTATGCAGGGACACACACCGATACTCGGTCTCGACGTGTGGGAGCACGCCTACTATCTGAATTACCAGAACAGGCGTCCGGACTACATAGAAGCCTTTGGTAATGTCATTAACTGGGATGAGGTTGCCAGACGCTACGCCGCAGCAAAAGGCTAAAGCGGTCATCAAACCGGAATTCGATGAAGTCGGATTTTGTTAAAAAGACTTGACATCCCAGATAACGTCTATGTATACTTAAGCACCCCAATCTGGCAGTAAAACTTCGTTGATAAAAGCGATGAAGGGGAGGAGTAAGTCGCCCGGTCTTGACAGAGAGGGAGGTTCACCGGCTGAGAGGCCTCCTAAAGTAACCCCGACTGAATGTCGCCCTGGAGCTGCTTGCCTGAAACGCCAAGTAAGGCTAGCCGGCTTGATGCCCGTTAACGCATCCCAATGAGTGCCCTTTTGAAAACAGGACTTCGCTGGCAAGAGGGAATTGGAGTGGTACCACGGTAAGGTCTTCAGAATGAGCCCTTCTC
>JAPUIP010000664.1 GCA_027296925.1 Candidatus Poribacteria bacterium
TTTCTCCTTCCTTCCCAAGCGGCGAAAGCAGGCCTGATCGTAAAAACGATATCGCAGAAACCTTTGCTGAACAAATTGACGAGAGTTTTGGGGAATATATCCTTCCTGGAGTATTTAATTCAGCCTTTAACCCAGAAGATGCGGAGCTTTATGTCCAACAAAGGACGTGGGTTGCAGGAGGCAGAAAACCTGGGGGCGATTTTGCCTATGAGCAGTACCTGCATCAGAATTTCTATCCTCCTGCTGCAAGTGACTATCCCTTGCTGATCGTGGTCGGTGGAGAAGGAACAGGTAAGTCAACACTTCTTCGTTATTATTTCGATTGCTACCTACCCAATTTTAACCAATTTAAAAGAGATGAAGACAAAGTCGATAAGAGGTTGTTGGAGGAGTGCCTATCACGGCTGCTTACCCTCTACGTTAACCTTCGGCGCGAACCAAGCAGAGAAGCGGTTGAAAGGAAGATATTTGGTACTTTTAGAGCACAAATCCAGAAGAGATTCAAAGAGATAAGTACAGAAAACGATTATGCAATGTGGGAAAGAAGAGCTCATTGGGAAGAGGCACATCATGCCGATGGTGAACAAAATTTCCCCAACCGAAATGCATATCGCAGGGATTACGTCAGGGAGTTTATCGGAAACGATAGTATCTTTGTTGAAGAAGCATTCTGGTATCTTGGTAGACAAAGGGACAGTGAAGGCAAGCGAAAATATTACATATCTCTTATTTTGGACGATCTAGACCAGCAATTTAGAGACATTCAATTATACGTTATCAATGTGATGCTAGCATGGCTTAGTGACAGAGCTTATCACCTTTCGCCGATGCCTGGGGACGAACAAAGTTACATAGACCTATGGAAGGTCATATTGCCTCTTCGTCCTGAGACACTCCGCTCTCTTGGGGCTCCTCTCCACCCAGTCGAGAAAAAGCTGACATTAGAACTGGGCGGGGTGGCCCAGACACCCTTACTCGAAAGACGTACTCAGAAACTCAAAAGTGAAATTAAATCTTCTGGGCTACAGGTTGAGTCAGACCATTTCATCGAAGATGACGATACCCTTGTGTATGTGCCATTGCCACCTTAAGGTAGAGGACGATATCAAAAGTTACCTTCGTGCAAGGAGTAAACATGCTCCGGGGACTATTCTTACGAAAATTGTTATCCCTGGCGACCAGCAAACCGAAGCACTGAAAGACCTTTCTTTAATGGCAATCAACCCAGTCACTCTAATGAACGACCCTGGAGGTGCTGCCGCCACTGCCTTTAACTCGGTTGTTCGCTTTCAGTCGGAATGACAACCGATTACATCCTCAACAGTTACTTTGTAGAAAATGTAACGACCTACCTTTTCACTCCGGACCGGGCGAACAGGCAAAACTTTGATTCATCTATTCGCAGACTCTCCAAGTAGTGCGATAGACAATTCACAATTGAGACAGGAGAAGTACAATATAATGAGAGTTGCTTACTTTCCCGGCTGTGTTGCCAAGGGAAACTGCTCAGAACTGAACCAATCCACCAAAAAGATTGCACCGCTGCTCGGCATTGAGTTGGTCGAACTGACCGGCGCCCCTTGCACCGGCGCGGGCGTGCTGCAAGCGCAAAATCCGGTCCTCGCCGATACTTACAACGCCAAGACCCTTGCGCTCGCCGAGGAGCTGGACTTACCATTGATGACAATCTGTTCGACCTGCATCGGCTGCCTACGCAAGAGCAATCAGAAACTATCTGAAGATGAGGGTTATCGTGCAGAGGTCAACGCGGTGCTCAAATCTGGGGGGCATGAGTATCACGGCGGCGTAAATGTCACGCATATCCTTTACGTCCTCATCAAGGAAATCGGTGTGGACAATCTACGTGACATGGTCAAAAAGCCGTTGACCGGCTTGCGGATTGCGCCGTTTTACGGATGCTACATCCTGCGTCCTGCCAACATCATGGGCATTGACGACCCCGACAACCCGACTTCGATGGAGCGCGTGATTGAAGCCCTGGGTGCAATCCCAGTCGACTACGATGGTAAAACCCGCTGCTGTGGTTTTCCCATCGGCTTAGAGAACGAGGAAGCATCGTTCAAAATGGCGGGAAAGCACATCGGCGAGGCAAAGGACGAGGGTGCGGACTGCATGGTAACACCTTGTCCGCTCTGTCACATGAACCTCGATCTCCAGCAGCCTGGCGTCAGCCGTGTGGTCGGACGCCAGCTTGATATGCCAGTGCTGCACCTGCCCCAGATGATTGGTCTGGCGCTTGGCTTGGCGCCAAAGGAGTTGGGTCTGAGCAAGCACATAATCTCGACCAAAGGCATGCTGACCCAGTTGGGTATATAGGCACAGTATGGTCGACCAGTTCTACGATCCAATCAGCAAGTTGTTCCGAATTTTCAGCCCGCGCAAGTGACCCCGCAATTCGGCGCAACGGACGATACCAGCTCCAGACGCGACAGGAGGAAATCATGTTTGCACTGAAACCGCTGTCCAAGGAAAGCATCCCCGAAGCTTTGGAAAAGGCGGAACGGTATCGGTTGCTCAACGAGCCTCGGTCTGCCGAAAGTATCTGCCTTGACATACTTGAAATTAACCCAGAGAATCATCAGGCAATCGTCACGTTACTCCTGGCCATCACCGATCAATTCGCTGAGGGGATGTCCAGAAATGTAAACCAGGCACGCGAACTCTTACCGCGTCTTCCGGAAGAATATGAACGCCAATACTACGCGGGGATTATCTGTGAACGTCGGGCCAAGGGGGCCCTCAATCAAGGAATACCGGGCAGTAAAGATATTGCGTACAAATGGTTCCGCGACGCAATGGAGCATTTCGAGAGAGCCGAGGGGATTCGGCCCCCTGAAAACGACGATGCCATCCTTCGATGGAACACCTGCGCTCGCTTAATCATGCGAAACAACCTCGAGCCCAGACCGGAGGATTCCACCGAACCTTACCTGGAGTAGCCTTCAACAGCCTATGAGAAAATTGAAACCGTGATTCCCGATGTAACACGTCTTAGCGTTTCATTGGTTATTTGCGTCATTAACCTGCCCTTCGGATTTCTTCGCGTCCGATTCAAGAAATTTACCCGCCCCTGGGGACGATGTATCTACATACCCATCCTCATTAACATCCTCGTCCGCCGATTCATTCTACACTGGGATTGGACAGCAATTCCCTACCTTTTCAGCGCAACCATCTTCGGCCATGTCTTGGGAGGACTGTGGGGCAAACATCACCAGAAAAAACGTGAGGCCATATCAGGATTGCAAATTGAAGACTAAAGAGATTATAATTCATCTGTCAAAAATCATTGATTTGAGGAGGAACAATGTTTAAGAAAATCTATGTACCGGTTGACAATTCAGATTATTCTGACGCGAGCGTCGATCTTGCTGTCGAGTTTGCCCAGAAATTTGAGTCGCATCTGGTTGGCAGTCATGTTTACGCGGCAAAGATGCACGATGTTCGCTTCAAGCAGATGGAATACACACTGCCGGAAGAATATCAGGACGAAGTTGAACTGGAGAAACAGCGCCGCATTCATGATACGCTGATTACGATGGGACTGCAGTTAATTTCCGATTCCTATCTTGAGGTCATGAAGAACAAGTGCCTTGAAAAGGATATTCCATTTGAGGGCAAAATGCCTGAGGGCAAGCATTTTATCAGGCTGGTGGAAGATATTCAGGCGAGTGACTACGACCTTGTGCTCATGGGCGCGCTCGGCATGGGGGCGGTCAAGGACAGTCTGCTTGGCGGCGTGGTTGAACGGGTTGCACGTCGCATTCAAACCGATACGCTGGTGGTCCGAAATATCGATCCGATTGAGGAACAGACCGGACATATCCTCGTCGGCATTGACGGAAGCCCCGAATCTTTTGCCGGACTGAAAACCGCCATTCGGCTCGGCAAGGCATTTGACCGACAGGTGGAAGCCGTTGGGGTCTATGACCCGTATTTGCACTATGTGGTTTTTAACGCGGTGGTCAACGTTCTAACGGAGCGCGCAGCCAAGACTTTCCGATTCAAAGAACAGGAGCAGCTACATGAAGAGGTGATTGACACCGGGCTTGCCAAAATCTACCAGTCCCACTTAGAGGTCGCTCGGACCATCGCCAAAGAGGACCATAACTACGATCTGAAGATTACCTTGCTCGACGGGAAAGCGTTTGAGAAGATCCTACAATATACGCGAAAGACAAACCCGTGGATGCTGGTGTTGGGCCGAATCGGTGTGCACAGCGAACCCGACATGGACATCGGTAGCAACACCGAAAACCTCCTGCGGCTTGCTCCGTGCAATGTGCTATTGTCGAGCCAACGTTATGTACCCAAAATCGATGTGACGGCGGAAGAGACAGTCGTTTGGACGCAAGAAGCCTTAGATCGAATGGCGAAAGCACCGCCGCAGGTGCAGGGGATTGCGCGGACTGCGGTTCACCGCTTTGCCATTGAGCGGGGGCATTCCGTGATCACCGAAAGCGTGATCGATCAAGCAATGGATACTTTTATGCCGGGGCGTTCCGCGCAACGGATGACCAAGATTGCCAAAGAGATTGCAACTCAGCAGGTGCTGCAGTCCAATGCAGTTAAGACCTACATCTGTAGTGACTGCGGCTATGCGGCGCGTGATCAGCAGCCCGTGAAATGCCCGGTTTGTGGCACCGGCGGGGACCGCTTCCAGATGGTTGATAAGGATTCGCTAGAAAAGATTGCGGCGCAGGAAGGCGGACTGAGTGAGGAACAGACGTTCGATGGCGTCCGTCTCCAATGGTCAGATCAGGCGAAGAAGGCACTGCGGAATGTGCCGCGTGGATATATGCGGCGCAACGTCAAAGCGCGGATTGAGAAATCCGCCCGCGTCCAGAAGATCGATACCATCACGAATGAGTTCGCCATGCGCATCATTAACGAGAGCATGAACGCGGCCGCCGCTGTGCGCGAGGATGCACCTGAACTCAAAGCCGTCGCGCAGTCCCGCGAATCTTCCGATGTGAGAGTGGACGCCAGTCCTCAACTCGAAAGTGCCCTTGAATGGACAGCGGATGCCCTCAAACGGCTCAATCAAGTGCCGGCCGGATTTATGCGGAACATCGCACAATCTCGCATCGAACAGCGAGCGCAGGAAGAAGGAATCACGGAAATTAATCTTGAGTTTGCGGGTCGTGTCATTGAGGATGGGCGGAGTCTGAATAACGAAGTGTTGGGCACTTACTATCAACAGAATCAGACTACGGTGCAAAAGGAAGACGAGTAAATCCACAGCATGTCATCCGGTTCATCAACACGGAAATGCGGTCTCATTTCCATGCCCTAGAGGGATAGGAAGACATTATGGATTTAAGAACGGTACAGGAAGCCATACAATCTGTCAGAGATTATTATAACGAGCACGGAATTTTTCTCAAGAAATTTGGATACGGGCAGCAGCCGGCACTGATCATCATTGATATGGCCTACGGCTGGACGGATGCGGAATACGCGACCGGCTCTGCGCGGCTGGATGAGGCCGTGGAAGGCATCCAGCGGCTGTTATCCGCCTGTCGCGCAAAAGCTGTACCCATCATCTACACGACTTCACCTTTCCGAGCAGGCGAGGAGGAAGAGCCGATGTATAGAGACCCTGAATCCGGCAAGACATATCGGAGATGGGATGCCCACGCCTGCGAGATCGATGCTCGCCTTAAACCGCAAACGGAAGATTTCATCATCTACAAAGAAAATGCCAGCGCGTTCTTTGGCACGCACCTGGCCGCCTATCTGATTGAGCGGGGTGTGGACACGGTAATTGTCACCGGCTGTTCAACCAGCGCGTGTGTGCGGGCGACCGCGACAGACGCTCGCGCATATCGATTTAAGCCGATCATCCCCCGTCAATGCGTTCAGGACCGCGCTGCCGCCGCTCACGAATGGAACCTCTTTGATATAGATGCGAAGTTCGGCGATGTGGTAGATATTGCGGAGGTCCTGGATTACCTGGATAAGTTAAGCGCAGACTGAACTGGTCCGTGCTTACGATGCGGCGTCTGGGGGCGGCGGTTGTCACATCGCGCGGCTCGTCATCGGATTGGTTTGAAGTGACATAGCCGGAGGCGGGATATAAACACGAATTGTCCAACGTGGTTACGAGATTATGGAAGCAATTCAATATATTAAAAGCGTCCCTCGCTATCTGACCGTGCGCCTTTTGGGGAAACGTTGGCAATGGCTCTATACCTCGGCGGCTTCCTGTATCCGTTTAGCTAAAATAGACGAACCACAACTTCCGACGCCGGATTGGGTCAAGATCGAAACACATCTCAGCGGAATTTGCGGCTCAGATCTCGCAACGATTACCGCCAAAGGAAGTCCATATTTTTCGCCCTTTACATCGAGTCCGTTTGTACTGGGACATGAAGTCGTTGGGGAAATTGCGGAAGTTGGATCGGGTGTTGAGGGGTACGATGTCGGCAGCCGGGTCGTCATTGAGCCCGTCCTGTCGTGTGAGATTCGAGGCATTGCGCCCCAATGTTATCAATGCCAACGTGGACAATTTGCCAATTGCGAGAACATCACGCGAGGGAAAATTTCCGCAGGTATCCAAACCGGTTACTGTCGGGATACAGGCGGAGGATGGAGCACTTATTTTCTCGCACACAAAAACCAGCTCCATCGTGTGCCGGATGATTTATCCGATGAAATCGCTGTGCTGATCGAACCGTTTGCCTGCGCATTGCACGCCGTCTTGAAAGCGCATCCGCGAGACACAGACGACATCTTGATTATCGGTGCGGGAACAATGGGACTGCTGACGGTCTCAGCAATTCGCGCCATCGGGAAATCGAACCGAATCCTGATTGTCGCCAAATATCCGCATCAACAGAAACTCGCGCGCGACCTCGGTGCAGATGAGATTCTGCTACCAAACAAAGCGCTCTACGCGAGCTTTTGCCGCTTGACTGACGCCGAAAGTTATCAGCCTGAACTCGGCAAACCGGTCCTGCTCGGTGGCGTCAACGTGACGTTTGACTGTGTCGCTTCCGCTTCGACAATTGACGATGCACTCCGTTTTACGCGAGCTCAAGGGCGCGTTGTACTGGTCGGTATGCCCGCTGTTCCGAAAAACATCGATTGGACATCGATCTGGTATAAGGAATTAAAAGTCAGCGGCGCATATACTTACGGCATCGAAAATACCGAAGGCGAACCGATCCGGACCTTTCCACTTGGAATTCAACTTCTCCAAAAGATGGGGCACAGACTGCTTCCCTTAATCGGAGAGCGATTCTCACTGAAAGATTACCGGAGAGCCATCCAATCTGCGCTGCACACCGGAAAATCAGGTTCGGTGAAAACGATCTTCGATCAACGATTACCGGCTGGCTGAAGCAAGTAGAACAACCGATGGGCGCGAGAGCCACTCGGACATTACTGTAAGGATAAACATGAAAACCTACGAAGAACTCCCCGCGGACGGCGGCTCTGACATCGTTGGGCAAGTTACGGCACAGGTCCACCGTTTGCAGAAACGAATGGCGTCCATCCGCCATACCGTCGCCATCATGAGCGGCAAAGGTGGCGTGGGCAAAAGTATGATCTCGGCAAACCTCGCTTCGGCACTCGCATTGCGTGGATGCGCCGTCGGGGTTCTTGACGCCGACATCAACGGACCGTCAATCGCCAAAATGA
>JAPUIP010000665.1 GCA_027296925.1 Candidatus Poribacteria bacterium
ACTGAAAGATTCAAGCCGACCCCGGTTGTCCGGCACGATTGCCTCCGGTCCGTTTCGCGTTGACCCCCCCCCGGTATCCCCGATGGATCGGGGTTTGGGAGGATTGACAGGACACCGGGGGTCTGAAATTGGGGATTACCATTTACCAAAGTCAAATTAGGGTGACTTTGTCACTGACATTTCCAGCGTGGTAACTGCAGAGATTTATTGTTTTCCTCTGTGTTTCTCGGTAATCTCTGTGGGTAAATCACTTTGGGGATTATCAGATTTCACCTATTTGTACGAAATCTAGGTTAACCCAACCAACAGATTTCCATCTCGATTTACCAAAGTCAATCTATCAAGGAGGAGATACGATGCAGCCAGATTACGATGTAGAAATGTGTTTGGATGTGAAAGTACCCATGCGGGACGAGGTCAGCCTGTCCGCGGACATTTATCTGCCGAAAGCGACCGGGAAGTTTCCGACGGTGTTGATGCGCACCCCCTACAGTAACAACATGGACGCAGTCATTGAAAAAGGAAGGCGGCTGGCAAACAACGGCTATGTCTGCGTGATACAAGACTGCCGTGGACGCTGGGATTCGGACGGCGAATATTATCCGTTTGATGAAGGCTCCGACGGCTACGATACCCAGCAGTGGATTGGCAGACAGGCGTGGAGCAACGGCAAAATCGGTACGGCAGGCGCTTCATATCTGGGATTGGTGCAGTGGCAAAGTGCGCCACACCGAAGCGAGTTCCTAACCTGCCTCGCTCCCCGTGTCATCTGCTGTGACTACTTCACTGGGCTGCTCTATCCCGGTGGCGCGTTCCAACTCAACGTGGCAATCACCTGGGGGATGCGTAGCAACGCGCGTACCGCCCAGAGCATCGAGTATCACAACTGGACAGAAGCGTTTCATGCGTTGCCGCTTATTGAGATGGACGAACTTGCCGGACGCGAGTTGAATTTCTGGAAGGATTGGATTCAACATGCAACTTACGACGATTACTGGGCGGCAATTAACGATGAGGAAAGATGGGGCGAGATTGCCGTGCCCGCGTTCAACATGGGCGGCTGGTATGATCTTTATGCCCAGCACACTTTCATCAACTTCAACGGCTTACGCCAGCACGGACGCACACCTGAAGCGCAGCAGAGCAGACTCATCGTCGGGCCGTGGCCACACGCACTGAGCACATCCACCCAGACCGGTGATATCGACTTCGGTGCACCTTCGATGGTTGACCTGGAATCGTTGGAGCTGCGTTGGTTCGACTACTGGCTCAAGGGGATTGATAACGGCATCGTGAATGAGCCGCCTTTGCGGTTGTTCATCATGGGAATCAATGCGTGGCGCGACGAGCACGAATGGCCGTTGGCGCGAACGGAGTGGCAGAAGTGGTATCTGCACTCCAACGGCAAAGCGAATTCCCTCCTCGGCGATGGAGGCCTCTCCACCGAACGGCCAAATCACGAATCGACCGATGGCTTTGTCTACGACCCCCGTTATCCGGTTCAGACGATGGGCGGCAACAACTGCTGTTCCCCCCATATCGTGCCTTGGGGACCATATGACCAACGCTCCGTTGAGATGCGCGGGGATGTGCTCTGCTACACGAGCGCTCCACTAGAAGCGGACATGGAGGTGACCGGACCGATTAAAGTTGTGCTCTACGCCGCTACCGATGCGCTCGACACCGACTGGACGACGAAGTTGGTGGATGTCTCACCAACCGGTTACGCGATGAACCTGTGTGACGGCATCATCCGTGCCCGCTACCGCGAAAGCCTCCCCAATCCAACGCTGCTCGAGCCCAACAAGATCTATGAATATGAGATTGACGTCGGTGTAACGGGGAACGTCTTCCGCAAGGGGCATTCCATTCGCGTGGAAATCTCTTCCTCGAACTTCCCGCGCTTCGACCGAAATCTCAACACGGGGCATACCTTCGGCATAGATGCTGAGATGTGCCAGGCACAGCAGACGGTTTATCATACGCGGGAATATCCATCGCATATCTTACTCCCCGTTATCCCCGCGCGGTGATGCGCATCCCGCCGCAAATCCATACGCCCGAGCGATAAACAGGAAATCATGTTTCGCAAAGAAAGAAGGATAACCTGTCATGAGACAACATCGAACGATTTACTTTAATGATGCCCGCCATTACTACCTTTTTGTCTTTGAACCACCGATACGGTTGGAAGATGCCTGGCGTCCCATAGACGAGGTGGCGGGCACGGCTGTTGATACTTTCATATACGGGGTTTCACGCGCGGATGGGCTGTTCTATCCCTCCAGGGTCGGTATGCAGTTCGGGGAGGATATCCGTCCTTTTGACAGTGCACCCTACTGGCGCGTTTGGGAAAACATGCAGAGTCTAATCAACCGGGGGCTCGATCCGCTGACTGTTCTGATTGACCGGGCTCACCAAAAGGGGATGGACTTTTTTGCGAGTCTACGCATGGGTGGCTACGGCGGCATGGACCCACAGTACGCACTTGCCAATGGAGGGCGGGCTTTCGTCCATCCCGAAGTCCGCGACCACCAGTTCGCCGTGCTGAAAGAGCTCGCTACAGAGTATCCGGTCGAAGGTGTGGAGTTGGACTTTGCCGCTGCGCCAGGAGGAAGTCCTTTCTGGCTCAGACCTGAAGACGTATCGGAGTACACGCCGGTGATGACCGACTTCGTCCGGCAAGTGGCGGACATGGTGCGCAGCCGAGCGGGGGAATCCGGACAGATCGGCGCGCGTATTTATCCTACCGAAGAACTGAATCGGAGCGTGGGCCTAGATGTGAATACCTGGCTACAGGAAGGACTGGTCGACTTTGTGGTCCCCATGGTCTATGCGTTTTTTATCCTCGATGCGAACATGCCCATTGGCTGGCTCGTGCAGGCTGCCCACGAAAACGATATTGCGGTCTATGCGATGTTGCAGCCCTACTATCGAGATGAGAGTCGGCGGTTTCATTCGGTCACGCATGCAACGCCTGCCATGATGCGAGCGGCTGCCGCGAATTTCTGGGAGCTTGGCGCTGACGGTCTCTACACCTGGTTTCTACCGTGGCCGCTAGGCGACACGGAACGTGCTACCCTGACAGTGCTCGGCGATCCGGAGTTGGTGAAAGAAGGGGATAAGCACTACTTTTTGCGCCGTTCTTCCGAAGCGACAAGCGGGCACGATTACGAGGCCTTCCTACCACTGGAAATTCCAGCGGCGGATGCCAGCCAACGTCATCGGATTCCTTTTACCATTGCCGATGATACGGAGAATGACAATTTGCACAGCGTTCAGTTGTGCATTGGCATAAGCAACCTGGTAACAGCGGACCGGCTGGAACTGCGGTTGAATGGAAAATCATTGGAAAACGAGACTTGCAGACGCACCTGCATTCGTCCAAACGATCCGTACGCAGGGCAGTGGTTGGAATTCGATCTGGAGAAGGTACGGCCGGAGAAGGGACAGAACGTGCTGGAGATTGCACTCCAGGAACGTCCCGCAGGCTTTGTGGGCGGGGTGACAATCGAGGATGTGGAGATTCTCGTCAAATACGGGGTGCTTCCGAATCGTTCGTGAAGCCATTGCAACGTATGGGCGAGCCTGCCAAAATCAATTCGGTATGGCTCAAGGCGAAGGCGTTTATTTTTCCGTAGAAGCCACCAATTCTGTCATCTTGAGCCCTTCGCCAAGCTCAGGGTAAATTCCGCGAAAGATCTCTATTACACGGTGAGAAGAGATTCTTCGCGCGGCTTAGAATGACAGATCTGTCTCAATCTGAGAAATTACCGAGAATTAAATGCCCCTAGGCTCAAGGCAGGCTACCTGTACAGCAGCTTACGCAGAAACCGCCTGCCCATGAGATAGGATATACCCCACACGGCAATGAGTACACTGAGGGTGCCAACGACCGTGAGCTGCTGTAGCGGCGAAATTGAAACGGACGACGCTTCCCCGAACAACTGAATTTTGCCGAGGACGACGATTTCCATGAGCAGGGCCAAACCAACCAATATGACTGCGTTCATAATCATTGTGAATAAGATCGTGCCAATCCGGAGCACCGGCCTTTTGCCGGAATCTCGATCCGTTTTTCCGATTTCTGCCACCCACGGCAGAGTGCCGATTGCCGTATTGAATGCCGTCGCCGCAGCCGTAATTGCGGTGGTCGTCAATAGGATGGGCAACCATAGCCACACGGATACCCGAAACAGAATTAATCCTAAGCAGATCCATACATTCGTGTAAGTCACTGCGCAAAGCGTCGCGATGAAAAATTTGCTGTTGAACAGCAGTTCCGGCGAAATCGGCCCCGATTTTAACATCCACCACGTTTTGGCTTCGACCTTGAAGCCTCCCCACGTGAGGCCAATGGTGGCCATTATGCTGTAAAGCATGATCTGGACGCCTAGACCGAAGAGCGAGATCGGCGCGGCGTCACCATCACCGTTGCCTTTCCGCATTTCATAAGTTGCCCCAAACATCACAATCAGCAGGATGAGCGTCAGCATGACAACCATCGTCATTCGTCCTTTGTTCCGAATGAACACAAGGAAATCCTTTGCCATCATCGTGCGCAGTTTCCCTCTCCCTAACAGCGAGAATCTCGCTCGTTTCTTATCTTTTCGTCTGGCAGTCACCTCCACGCGCCTGGCGTATTCCCAACTTCGATAGTAGACCTTGGAAGCCAACAGCACACCTAAAACCGGCACACCCACGCTCGCGACGGTCAGTTGGATTGCCCAACGCCACGCTTGAATCTCCGATCCGGGGAGCCAACTCATCATTAACTTTGCTGCCCATAAGTGGGGATACCAGTCGGAGGCGGGGATTTTCAGGGTCGCAAGAAGGAAGTGCGCAACTCGATCCGATTGATCCAGTGTAAGGAAGCTTATCGAGAGGAGAAATCCCGCAGCTATACCGATGGATGTACCAAGGATTTTTAAGAACTGTATCATCCGACGCGAAGAGAAAAAGCGCACAATCAGCATCATTACGATTACCATTTCACTGATAATGATGACAAGCAGGCAGAAACAGGTGGGTATGAGCGTCAAGTAGAATCCCAAAGGCAAGTCGAAAAGCTGTCCGAAGGCAATCCACGGTGGAAGCAGCCAGATAACCATGCTCAATAAATTTGAGGCGATGATCTGAATTAACTTAAAACCGAAAACAGTTGAGGGAGACAGCGGCGAGGATAGGAACAACGATGTGTCTTTGGCTTCGTACAGCTGTTTGATTGTCCCCTCCATTGCGTCTTTCGCCAGAATAAATACACCCAACGTCATGAAGAGATTGATTGCTTGCAGTATGGTTTGTCCATGCGCCTCGCCCAGTTGTTCCTTTGCCACGCCGAAAATTGCACGTCCCATCAAGTACAGCGCGGCAACGAGCACAAGGAATCCGACGAGTTCCCAAATTCTTTTTGGTCTCTCCTCTGAGGGATGTCGAATGGTATTCAGCCAACCTTGCCAACTGGCTTTGAGCAAAATCGTGAGCGTTTCCATGTCTAGATCAGTGAAGCTACACCCAGTATTAACAAGTGCCTAAAGTGTCTAAAGTGCCTAAAGTTTAAGATTTTGGAGCGAGGATTTAAACCCCCTCAGCCGGGAAGCCTGCCCACCCTCAGTCGGGTGCAAGCTTCTCAGCCGAGGGTAAATTCCCCGACTGAGGGGGTGACTGAAGGGAAACTTGTCCTCAGCTGAGAGGGGACAAGCTCCCGTCCAAAATCTGAGTGAGGAAGTGAATAAGTGTCTAAAGTTCGCAATTCATCTCCGCCCTCGAAGGGCGAAGTTTTCTTGCGAAGATTCTATAAAGTCGACAGCGTGCTGTGGAATTTGGTATATCGACTTGAGTTTATCTTCACGAAAAATTCTCTCTTCATGCTATGGGTGCCAAAAAAAAGGCAGCACAATGGCTGCCTTCAAATAAAATTGGGTCGCTAAAAGTCAACTGAATGTTAGTTTTCTGCAACTGCTAGAGCAATCTCCTGACCTTCAATTCTACTAAAGCGACGTTTCGCACGCTCCATCACATCAATAACAACACCGTGTTTTGCACGTCTATCCGCCTTGATAATGAGCGTAGTAATCTGATTCTCGTGCGCTGACAGGAACAATTCCATATGGTCTAGGGTCATCATCTCTAGATCATCAAAGGAAACCCTGCCATCCGTGCTGATAAAGAGGTTGAATTTCTTACGCGGAAATTCGTGTCTCGTCGCAGACTCCGGCAGCGTAACGGTAAACGGGGGAGGCGTACGCATAACCGCTGAAACCATAAAGAAGATCAATAACAAAAACACGCAATCGATCATCGGTTCCATCATGAGGGATTGCTCTCGCCCCTTGTGCTTCGTCCGCTTGAATTGCATAGCCATAGCGTTCTCCTTTGTTATTCCCTTGCCACCACTGCAAAGCCAATTTTGTCTATACCTGCCTGCTTGGCAATGTCCATGATGTGAATAATCTGTTCATGCAAAACGTCGCGCTCCGACTGAATGATGAGCATATTCTTGATCTCCTCCTTTGCATGGATAAATTGGGTAAACATCTCATTGAGTCCAACAATCTCATCGTCCAAGATCATCGTGCCTTCAAGCTGGCCTGGTTCAGGGTTCGCAATTCGTACAATGAGCCCTTTGGGTTTATTGGGATTCGGTTTACCTGGCGGGGGTAATTGAACACGAATACCAGGCATCGGTGCGAAACTCGTCGAGACCATGAAAAAAATCAGAAGCAGGAACACAATGTCAATCATCGGCGCCATATCGAGTTTAGGCTTTTTCCGTTCTCTCGCGGCTTGTCGCGTCATACCACTAGGGCCTCTAGCTTCTGGCATTTCGACTACCTCCTGTTGATATAGGTCCCCCTACTCCTTTCAGGGTAGAGGGAAATTGCTGAAGTCTTATGAGGTCTGACCAATAACCAGTTGGTTTACGATTTCCGTTGAAACCAGCTCAATTTCAAGCACGAATTTGTTGACCCAGCTTTCAAAGATCTGGGAGAAAATGAGACAGGGAATGGCAATCGTCAAACCACCAGCGGTAGTCAACAGCGCCTGAGAAATACCACCTGCGAGCGCCTGTGGGTCACCGGTACCTTCTAGAGCGATCGTCGTAAACGCGCTAATCATACCCATTACAGTACCGAGGAGACCAAACAGAGGAGAGATAACCGCAACCGTACCAATTACGGGTATGTTTCGTTCAAGTTCGGGAATTTCGAGGAGTCCTGCTTCTTGAATCGATTCCTGTATCTCTTCCTTCGTAATCGCCCGTTCTTCGATCTGGGCCTGGCTATATCTCAACAGGCCGGCTTTGAGAACGTTTGCGAGCGGACCACCTGCCTCTTCACAGGTTGAAACTGCTTCCATAATGTTATCGTTTCGCAATGAATCGGTGATACTGGCCATGAACTGTTCTGTACCGAGACGTGAACGACTTCTCATGAATGTGAAGAGGCGCTCAATAATAAAGGTCAACGCCGCCACAGAACAGAGAAGAAGCGGCCAGAAGACCATACCAAACTTGGCGAAGAACGTGACAATCGTGTCCTTTTTGGTCATCTTCAGTGCAATATAGTGATCACCACCGGCGACAACAGTAACCGGTTTACCCTCTCGTGCGCCGTAGCCATCTTTATAAATACTGACTAGATAACGACCGGGGGCTATTCCGGATTTTTCATACTCACCGCTGCTATCGGTTTCGGCTTCACTTTCGGTGCCATCTGTACTGACGAGAAGAACTCTGACGCCAGCAATTGGCGTTTGCGCCGTTGTGGTATCGACAATGGTCCCACGCACCGTACCGGTTGTTGTGGAAACACCGGCGACTGTCTCTTGGGCAAATAGAAGCGGGCTGTAAATCATCAACAGACCCGATAAGACTAAAGTTAAACTCAAGCGTTTCATGTTTTTCTCCTCATTTGCATTCGGAATTCTAAGTCAATCACTTATCGAAACACAATCTAAAATGTTGGCTTATAAACACCTACATTTTTTGAAAGTTTCGGCAAAATTGAAAAAAGCACCAAGCATTTTCATGCCCGGTGCTCTTTTTCGTTTAGAAACCCATCATTGCTCGAACGAACGTCGTTGTACTTGTCGTATCTTCAAGCAAGATTGTGGTTCTCCTGAAACCGGCGAGAACGACGATATTGAAACCAAGCCACTCACCGCGGTTGATGGCCTGAATTTCAAAGATACGTGTCCGGATGTCCGGACGGAAGAGAATCGGAATGGCTGCCTCCGCGAACGCTGGAGTCGCCAAATACTCTTTGATATTATCATCCCGGTTGCTGAATTTACGGTACTGAAAACCACCGAGAATGTTCATTCTTTGCGTGAACTGATAGTCCAAACGGACACCGAGGATATCCTCACGGCTCGCGCGGTTAAATCGCAGGTAATCAATGACTGGCTGATCGTCCGGTTGGAATATTTGCGGATTCAGAACCTCGCTAATCTCGTCCCCCTTGCGATCGAACGCCTTGCGCCAGATATATTTGACCATCGGTGTCAGCGTGAGATCTTCACCAATTTTGTCAACCCCTGGCAAATCCCCCAGAGGGATTTCATATTTGGCTTTGATAATGGTGATCTGATTGCGGACGTCCTTTTCTTCATAGCGGCGTGCTATCCAGTTATCTGGATCATAGATCAAACCGACGTCCTCTGCATCCAAGGGGTTAATCCCGTGATCCGGATAGAATGGAAACGCACGCTTCTCACCATCGGCACGAACCTGCTCGTCTAGCACAAAGAAATCAACGCGATCATCCTTCTCCAATGTTGGGTCATCTTGTGGGAAATCGAGCGCAACAGCCTCCTCCACATCCGGTTCATACTGCTTTTCGACGACAACAAACAGTTTCGTCTCAAGCGTGAGGTTCGGAATAGCACTATAGAGAAACTGGAGACTGGTTGTATTCGACAGTGCATTGAACAGGTCCAGTGCGTCGGATTCTTGCACGGGGTCCAGTTCGCCAGGGCGCAAGGTAATCGAGTACTCAGGAATATCATCCTCAACGCGAAGCAGACGATTCTGGAAGAGGATCACTCCGAAATCTGGAATGTCCCGCTGATAGACGAGATGGAGGTACTTTGAATTGTTCTTTCGCCGGCTGGACACCTCGCTCTCGTTTAACCAACCCAACCTGAGTGTTAGGTTATCAAGGATGTCATAGCTGGCAGCGATATGGTATCCCTCGCGATCGATACCATACTCATACTGCGGTTCAAAGTCATCTTCGAGTGAATCAACAACCCCGTTGTTATTCAGGTCAATGAGATCTTCAAAAACGGGTGGATCTGCCTCGAAAATGAGGAAGTCTTCCTGGAAATCTAGGATGCCATTCTGGTCCCGGTCGTCGGCTTGCGGCAGAACACCGTCAAAGTCGATGCTATCTGGCCAGTCATCATCGTCATCATCATCTTCGATGAGCTGATAGTCTATCGAATCAAATGGATCGATCTCTGCACCCGATTCAGGGGTTCGCGGGAGAGAATAGGTCTGATCTCTTTCGGTATTCGCGCCCCAGTTATGATAGGTTGTGGTATAACCGGGGTCAATGTGGTAGAAAGTCTCCTCAAGAAAGAACTTTCCAAATCGCTGCTTCAGGTTGATAAACCAAGCTGTTTCACGGCCCTGCTCACCATCACCATCCACGTCGGTGCCGTCACCACCCAACTTGGCTTCAAATCTTTCCCCTTCCGTTTCGGAGTATGTGGGGATGCCATTTGCGTCGAGTGCGACGCCAAAAGTGGGATTAGGGCTGCCATCTGCGAGTTCCTCGTTTTCATCTATGGTGATGTTCGAGCCCTCAATTTCAGGATTCACCCGGCTAAAACCAACTTGATCTTTAGGAATGGTCGGGTATTGCTTAAATTTGCTGTTAATGGAGTAATGGGCACGAATGAAGGTGTTAAACAGTGTGCCTTCAAGGTCGATACCATACAGCGCGGCGGCGCGTGCAGCACCGTAGCGATATAGAACCTTACGCGGTTTTCCTTCGCCTTCCCAACTTTCTGGATCATTGCGGAGGGCACGCCGGTTATCCGTATAATGCGTGGATTGACCATAATTGCCGGGGGCTTCAATCACATCACGGTACGGCATTTCAATATGCCCATCTTCGGTCTTAATCCACTCGGCGACCGTGGGATCGTCAGACTGATTCGCTGAGCTAAATCCAATGATGGCGATATTGTAGTCGCCAGCGACGATCATTTCGAGATCGACGGATTTCACTTGACGGGGATCGATGTCAATATCAGGATCGGTAAAGTCCAATATATACTGCATCGCATCGAACCCTTCGACAATCTTCCACCGTCTATCATCAGAATCACGTGGCGGCGCGCTACCCTCTACGGGAACAAGGTCATCAGCAAAAACGCGAATGGTCCGCGTCTGTTCGGTTCCTAAGGGACGGTCAGGCCCCTCGCTCGAAAGGCCTCGAAGACCTTGCGTGGTAACCCGGATAACCATTTCCTTAAATGCAGCACCGACTCCACCCTGAACCCTGATGGTATGGTCTCCTCTTTCGGGGTCATGCGCTAGGCCGCCTCTATTATGATTATCCTCTGGGGAATCATCGCGGAAGACAACAACGATACGCTCTGGTGGCGTATTTGCCACCGTACCGCCAAATATCGGGTTCTCAACTCTTTCTGGGTGTTCCTTGTGGAGATTCATATAGGTGATACCAACCCGAAACACATCGCCCAGCAATCCTTGTGCGCGGAATCCGAGCAAACGCGCATTCTCAATGTGGCGCACACCGACATCGGTGAGCCCGTTACGACGACCGAGTGTTGGTGCAAGGTTAGCCGCTGCATCAGAAAGCTTTGTTGGGTTAGAAATACGTGAATTTAATAGGGTAAAGAGATGACGCTCCTGCGAGAAAGAGATATCCCATCGGATGCCGTCAAACTCTGTTTTGTAGATGATATATCGATTTGGGAACAGCGTCTGGGGTTTAATACGCATATCGTCCCCAATTGCGAATTCGGTGTATCTGCCTCGGAAGGCATCTTCCGTCAGGATTGTACGGTCTAACTGTGCGGAGAACCGTTCACTATCAAGCTGGCCGGTCCAACCGACAATCAGTTCGCCTGTTCTATCAAACTCTTTCTCTTCACGGTAATTGAAAACTTCATTACCTTCCAGCAGCTCTTTACCGAACAAGTCATAGAAGAACTGAGGTTCTTCTTCTAATTGGAAGCGGTCAGAAAACTTCGCTTGCCCCTCGATAGTTGGTAGAAGCGGCTCCTGCGGGCCAAGACTGGCTGCGCCGCACCCGTAAAGCACGAGATAACTCAGCAGCCCTGCTGTAATTAACAACACATCAAGTGTGTGTCTGGAAACCTTCATTATTTTAGCTTGCCTCCTTTGAAATCACAAAGCATTTTGGGTATTAAAGTTGAGGGTATAAAACCTCGATAATCACATCCATCAGAAATGAAGTTGAAAAATAGGAGAATTGAATCGATGCCGGGTGCCAAGATTTTTTTACCGGTTATCGATTTTTCGCCCATTTCAACTGGCGTCAGTGGTGAAACATATGACAACCTCCTCCCACAAGAATTTTATTAAAAATGTGAGAAACTCAGGTAGGACCTTTGTTTGTCTGTGTTTTTTTGATGAATTATGCTATTCCCAAAAAAGCGACCTTTAAGATACCACTTCTGCAATTTTCTGTCAAGTGTTTTTTCATTATTTTCCGGCGTATTTTATTCGTCGATGTTGGTCGGATTTTAAGGGGAAAATCCAACGTTTGTGCGGCGAAATCAGGTTGGGGTTCGCCGCACAATCTCTGAAGGGTGTCGTTGATAACCTGATTTTTTGAGAATGAAATCGCCCAATACTTAAATGTTTTACATTGACGTCGCGCCTTTCCGGCGAATATAAAGACAATTCGAGCCCAACCATGTTTAGTTAAGATCTCAGGTCTCTATAAACCCCAAGACGGGAGTTTGTGTATTCTCAAGCCGAGCCCGCGACATGCGAAGCATCTCTCGTGTGGTTCGATCAAGACCGACGACCAACACAACCGCATCGCAGTGAACGCTTAAAATTAGGCTATCAGCCGTCGGCAAAATAGGTGGGGCATCGATCAGGATGAGTTCGTAACGCTGACGAAGCTGTTGGAAAAAAGTCTGTAAGCGTGGCAAACGCAAGAAATCAATCGGATGGGAAGAAAGCGAGCTAGCGCTAAGTAGATCCAGGTCTGGGATGTCCGTATGTTGAATGACATCCTCCCAATCCATCTGATCGGCTTCAAACACACCCGTTCGATCGGCGTCTGACGAGAGATCAAAAATCTGATGTTGCACCGGCTGCGACAAATTACAGTCTACGATGAGAACAGCTTCCTTCACAGAAGCCAACGTTGTTCCTAAGTTTGCGGTTACGGCCGAAACATCTTCATCGCCGTCGCAACTTGCCAGCATGAGAATTTGCTTACGGATCTCCGGCTGGGATAGATCAATATTTGCGGCGACTGTCCGATAATCTTCGGATAGGGCGGGAAAGCTCTGCTCTCGCTCCTTCAGCGTTGCAATCGTACCCAAGTGAAGCAAATCGAGTTCAGACTGAATATCTGCAGCGAGTCTGTAAGTATTGCCGAAATATTCAATAAGCAAAGCGACAGAGATACCAATAATACAGCCAATGATACCAGCGACAATCGCAACAAATTTGATGCGAGGGCTCACTGGAATTTTTTGGGGAACTGGAGGGTCAACAACTTCAATACCCCCGCTGATGCGACGATGCCCCGATTCGCTACGCCAATAATCGGATTCAGCAATCAAAATTTCCGCTTCAAGGCTCTGTTTGTAGATCTCCTTCTTCAATTCATGAATAAAGTCAATTTCTCGCCGCAGTTTCTCGAAGTACATCTCATTTTCGGGGATTTCCGTAACCAGGTGCTGAAGTTCACGAGTAACCCCGTCTAACTGCAGTTGAATCTGAGTGAGACTGTTTTCTGAACGCAGAATCATCAATTGCAGATTGATGAACTGATCTTGTATACGCCAGTGAAGGGAGGATGGCCCCTGAGTGCTCGAAGTGACACCTTTCGCAGCGACGAAACTTTTCAAGTTACTTCTGATATCGGCAATCTGGGCATCAAGCGCCTTAATCTCAGGGGAATTTTCACCAACTTGCTGCGCAAGCCCAATCCGCTGAGATTCCAGATCCGCTACTTTTTCCATCTGAAACAGCCAGATTGGATCATGGCTCGTCGTTTCTGAAAGCTTTACATACGCCGGATAGTTCTCAATTTCTTTGCGCAGGTGCTTTAACTCTAGTTGTGCGCCGCCGAGTTCGCGTTCGATCTGCATCTGCGCATCCCGTAGCCGTGTATGGTGCTCAAGCAGACTCGAAAGCCGTGGGTACAACGTCGCCGGGCTTCCAGATTTACGGACAAATTGCAGTGCCGCTTCCTCCTGTTTTTTTACCTGTTGGAGGAGCTCCGTCAGTTTCTGATCGAGGAATTCTCGGCGATGGTCGGCTTTTGCGCGTTCCGCCCGGCTGCGCAGCGCTTGCATTTCGCGGATGAGTTGATTCATCAACAAGGCGGCATTCCGCTCACCGCCTTCGTCTTCACGCAGGCGCAATGAGAGTTCAATGTAGCGCGTATCCGAACGGATTCTTGCTTTCAGATTCTGTTTTAAGCTCGGTATGGAAGGGAGATGGCGTGCGCCCCTAATATCAGCATCCTCCAATTTTTCAATGGCTGATGCCAACATTGATGTTGAGGAAAAACGTTGACCGACTGTCTCCATTTCACTACGGTCAACACCACCGGACAGGACACTTTGAAAAAGGCTGGTGGAAGATACAGGTGGGCTAGACGGCGGTTGGATAAACAAGATCAGGGTGGAAGCGGCATAAGATTTAGGTAACCGCACGCTCACGATAAGCGCAGTTCCCAAAATCAGTAAAAAACTCAGACAGATGACAAAATCATGCTTCCATAAGATCTCCAGATAGTCGCGTAAATGAACCTCTCTTTGAGGCATGAAATCGTATTTTACTGGTCAGTTAATTATAAAAAACTGCCACTCCCTTCGTTCGTGCAAATGTTAAGAACCGGTGTATCAAATTTGGGGGGATAAATAACCCACAGCCGGCAGCATGGGAGTTCTGCCGGCTGCGCTTACATTGGGCGCCAGAAGAATTACAGGAGGTTGTTCGCGGCACGAATTTCCTCCGTACTAAACGCTTCATCATGCCATTCAGTGATGCGCCATTCTCCATCCCTCAACTCAAAGGTGAATACATTATCCCCTTCTGCGAACCACCCCTGATATCCTCCCTCAAGGGATTCACCATCGGCGACAAATCCTTGGATTCGATAATGGTTCCTAACGGTTGCTTGTGTACGTTCTTCGTTCAACTCGATTTCTGGTGGTTCAGAAAGCTCGATCTCAATATCCTGAAATCTCGCAAAAACGCGAATTGCAGCATCTCTTTCTGTCCGGATATCCTCGAATATCACATCATCCGTTGTGTCAGCATCTGTTCCCATATCCGAGCTGTAAAGGAACCCCTCTTCCCAGAACGCGCTCATATACATCACGACATCTTCGCTCTGATAACCGTCGCGCCAGTTTTTCAAAGTCCGGTTGATTTCGGAAAGCTCTTTGGGCTGAGCTTTTATGACCTCATTCACATCGCCACAACTTGACAGGAAACCTAAAAAAAGCAATAAACATGCTAGTTTGACAAACGCCCTTAACATAGTTGAAACACCTCCATAAGACTAGACTGTGTTCACTAGCCTTTCAAAAAAATTTGACAACACCAAGATGAAGCTGCGTTGGCGTGACTTGAAGTTGTATACCCAGTTTCTCGATCTGTTTTGCATCATCGATGAGTTGATTGGCCTTTGTTGTTGCATTGTAGAAATTCGCACCGACGTAGGAATCAATAATGCTGTATGCCCACACGCCTACTGCTGAAAACAGGAAGAACTGCCGAAGCTTAAAACGCTGATTCGCGCGATTATATTGAAAAAGGGCTTCTGGAGCATCCGGATTATTTTGAGCAATTGGAGTATATTCATTGTTATAGACATCTTGGAAGGATTGGTGGGCAATCAAAGCACCAACAAGGAGCCCGCTTGCTCCAACAAAGGATACGGTTCCTTGAAAACGGCTGCGAGCGTAAAACTGCCCCCAACCGGGCACCACAGCGGAACGTGCAACCGCACCGATAGGTGAAACGAGGCGAGGCGCCTCATTCGGCTCTGCAAAACTGACTTGAACCATACACAAAACAAGAATCAGAAACTGGATGGCCAGCAATTTCACCTTGCATCTTGTCAAATTCCTATACCTCTTCTCAAAAGGAATATAATAGCAAAACTCGAAAGTCTTGTCAACAGAAAAGTGATTTTCTGAATAAAAAAACAGCTAAGGCACAAATGCCCTTAGCTGTTCTGTTTAGTTGTAAGTTGTATCTATTTTCTTCGACTACGTTTTGTTCTTTCGGTATTGCGGCTCCGCTGCTGACTCTTTTCTTTATCGTCATCGTCATCTCGGCTGGTTGTACTGGTGGATGTCTTTCGCGGAGTTGATGTTCGGCTGCGTGACGTGGTAGATGAGCGAGTACTGGATTTCGTAGATCGACTTCGCGTCGTGGCGCGCTCTTTCACACTTGAGGTTCGACTACGCGACGGTGCCATAGTCGATCTGCTTGTGGAAGATTTCGAGCGATTATAGAGGCGTGCACGGCGTTCTGCATTTGATCGCGTATCCTCCGGGGCCGATGAATAACGCCGGCGTTGGGTGGAAGGTTGCGAGCGGTTGTAGATGCGTGTGCGGGATTCTGTGTTCTGCTGGGTCGTATATTCTCGGTCCGATGAATAACGCCGACGTTTTCGCGTTTCTTCGGTTGTACGATTGGATGGCGCGGAGGCGTCACGAACCGAACGCGAAAAATGACGTTGTGTTTTGATCGTCGTGTTTAACCCAGTTTCAGCACGGATTGCTTTGCGTTGACGAGAAACGGCCGAGCTTTGGATCACCCGATCAGCGAGCACAGGCTCCTGACGATGTTTTTCAATCAACGTGCGAACGCGCGTTTGCGTAGTTGTTCTGGCTATTTTTGTTGGGGTTGCCGCCAATCGACTTCGCGTGTATTCGCGGCGAACCGTGTCATGCGTTGCTGTCCAGCGGCTGAGCCGTTGTCGCGTTTTAACAGAATCATTGACACGGACATGCACATTCACATGCTTCGGGTAGGAACGATAGCGATAATAGTAATGGTGGCTCGGATAATGGAGATGATAATTATGGAGGTAGTTTCGATAAGCATATCGAATAGAGAGGTAGTGGTGGTCATAAATCGGATAACTCCATCGAATATAGTACCCCAAGTCTGTACTGTAGTAAGATGGCCCATCGTAAAAGTAAAGATAGGTATAGTTATTCCAGGGACGCCAGCGGTAATCTCGAGCATAGCGATGGATCACACGAATATCAGGTTGCCGTCGATAGGTGGCAACATCAATATATTCTATGTCAAGTTGCTCGCCATCCTCCGCAACAATATGCATTTCGAGGAAATCGTTATCAACATGCCCCGCCGCTGCGATCTTGATTGTCTCTGAACGGCGTTTCGCCCGCAGAACAAAGGTATCGCCGTATCGTGTCTCTTCGTCACTCTCGTCATCGTAGCTACGTCGGGAATATTCACGTTTGGTATTGCGGATCCAAAGGCGCCCGGCAATTTCCTCGTAATCCTCGATATTGGGCTGATGCGGTTCCCCCCGGTAGCGAACCAAAATTTCGATGTATTGCGCTTGTCGAGGGATCTCAAAGAAATAGATTGCGCTGGAGATTGCAAATTCGTAATTACCTGATTCACTGGATCCACTTGCCCAGGCGGTTAAGCGAACGCCATCCTCAAAACGAGGACTTGCGG
>JAPUIP010000666.1 GCA_027296925.1 Candidatus Poribacteria bacterium
ACGAAGCCGGCGGAAGAGCCGGTTGATGAGACGTCTCTTCGGGCATTTTGGACCGGCGAACAGAAACTCCCCGAACGTGTGGAAGGCCAATCGTCATCAACAATTCCGGCGGTTCTGATTAAGAAGGGCGGGGATTACCCATCGTTTTGGGATAAAGATGTCTCATTCGTCACGGTGATGGAAGGGTTCTATGAAATCATCAGAAGGAAGAACCGAAACAACTGGTAGAGGCGTGAGCGATGAAAATACTGCACGGCACATGGATTCCAGAAAATACGGACGATTATCAGCAGCATGGCGCGTTTTATCTGTGGGTCGAGACCATCGTCGCCAACCGTGGGAGAAAGGCGACAAATGACCACCCCCACAGCTTGAAGCCGAAGCCACTGGAAGACTTTCTGAAAGACGAACTGGGGTTGAAAGACGACTCCCATCAGACAATTGGCGGACGCATTGTCAAAAAAACCTTCACGCTTCCGAGCGCCGAGGGCGCGCCGTTGAAATCCTATGAACTGATGACGTATCTGGGCGAAGACATCCCTCAGACGTTTGAACTGAAACCCTGGCAGATACACAGTTACCCGGTTCAAACGCCCAACCTCATCCGGCGGTTGAATGACATCCACTTTCTGTTCCTGTATCCGTCATCGGAAACCCGATTGGGCGCCGATCTCTTGTTCTGGTACCACTACACCCAGTCATTTAAGGACGTCCTCCTCAAAGACCAGTACATTCCGAGCTTGAAATATCGAGACCTCCCCCGCCCGAAGGATAGACGGCGAAAGAAATACGACAAGTTTCAGATCTATCCGGCGTGGGAAATCGTCTCTGAAACATACGAATCCGCGATTGCTCGGTATGCGGCGTCGATGCCGGGCGTGTGTGTGTCCGGCGCGGAAAAGGTCGCTTGCGCCTTCTCCAGAGAGACGTTGCTGAGGCATTTCTCAGAAAACCTGTTACACGCGATTGTCGCAAGCACGCCACTGAGCGCCCAATTTGAGAAGCAGGTTTTCGATACGTTGCTTTACGATTGTATCTACCTTAAGCACGAGCAACGCCTTTGGAAAACCCAACACGCCCTTGAGAACTACAAGCAGTGGGCGTTGTGGAAAGCGAGCGTCGCGGGACACCAATCCGCCATGTCATTGACGCTCTATTTCCAGTTGGAGGAAGCCGAATCCGCCGATGACGACTGGCGGATGCACTTTATGATTGGCTCAAAAACCGATCCCTCGCTTCGACTGGCTCTGGGCGATTATTGGCGTTCGAGCAAGACGAAGAGGAAACAGGCACGGGCGACGTTTGGGGACGATTTGGAAAAACAGGTGCTTTTGCACCTCGGCTATGCGGCCCGGATGTACCCGAAAATCTGGGACGGGCTCCAAACCAATCAGCCAACGGGATTTGAGCTGGACATCGATGAGGCGTTTGAATTCCTCAAGGAGCGTGCGTGGGTTTTGGAAGACGGCGGATACAAAGTGGTCATCCCCTCATGGTGGACGCCAGAGGGGCGGCGACGGGCGAAGATTCGCCTCCGAACAAAGGCCAAAGTGGCCGGCGCGATGCCGGCAGTCACGCGGGGGTTGTTTGGTCTGGATTCGATTCTCACCTATCAATACGAGCTTTCGATCGGCAATCAACCGGTCACCCAAAACGAGTGGGATGCGTTGGTGAATGCGAAAACATCGCTGGTCCAGTTTCGTGGACAATGGATGGAACTGGACCGAGACAAGATGGGGCAGATGCTGGAATTCTGGAAATCCCACGCCGATGAAGCCCCGGAGATGGGTGTACTCGACCTGCTGAAGATCACCGCCGATGACGAATTTGAATTCGAGCACGATGACGTCCTGCACCAGATGATGGAAAAACTCCATGATAAAAGCCGGTTCGAGTTGATTGACGAACCCCTGAAGTTTCAGGGGACGCTGCGAGACTATCAGAAACGGGGCGTTTCCTGGATACAATATCTGGAGCATCTGGGGCTCAACGGTTGTCTCGCCGACGACATGGGCTTGGGAAAAACGATACAGGTGATTGCGCGGTTGATAAACGAAAGGGAGGAGCGAAGCGATGTCACCCCGACGCTCTTAATCGCGCCGACCTCCGTTTTGGGGAATTGGCAAAAGGAGATACAACGGTTCGCGCCCCATCTGAAGACCACCATCCATCACGGGAGTGAAAGAAGCCGGGGTGAAAAAGAATTCCAGAAGGAAAGTCTCAAACACGATGTGGTCATCAGTTCCTATGCGCTGGCAAGACGGGATGCCAAATTATTCGCTTCTCTCAGCTGGGAAAGAATTGTGCTCGACGAAGCGCAAAACATTAAAAACCCGCAAGCCGCACAGACGAGAGCAATCGCCAAATTTCAAGCGAAGCATCGCCTGGCACTGACGGGAACGCCGATTGAGAACCGACTGATGGATATCTGGTCGATTTTCAATTTTCTCAATCCCGGCTATTTGGGAACGAAAGCGAACTTCCGGCGATCATTTGAAATCCCCATCCACAAAGAGAATGACATCGCCAAGATAGCCGTTCTCAAGCGTCTGTCTGAGCCGTTCATTTTGCGACGGGTCAAAACCGACCCCGACGTTATCACGGACCTGCCGGACAAAGTGGAACAGAAGGTGTACTGCAATCTCTCCAAGGAGCAAGCCTCGCTCTATGAGGCGGTCGTCAAAGACGTGATGCGGCAGATCCAAGAAAAGGAGGGAATTGAAAGAAGGGGACTGGTCCTCGCTTCGCTGATGAAGCTGAAACAGATCTGCAACCATCCCGCCCAATTCCTCCAGGACGGCAGCGAATTTACGACGAAACGTTCTCACAAATTGAGTCGTCTGGCGGATATGATTGAAGAGGGCATTGAAAACGGGGAGAGCCTGCTGATTTTCAGTCAGTTTCGTGAGATTTGCGAGGCGTTGGAGAAGTTTATCACACGGACGCTTCATTGTCCGACGTACCTGATTCACGGCGGCACCCGCCGCGCCAAGCGGGAAGAGCTGATTGACGCCTTTCAAGACACGGAAACGGAGGCGGCGGTTTTCATTCTCTCGTTGCGCGCCGGGGGCGTCGGACTGACGCTCACCAAAGCCAACCACGTCTTTCATTTTCATCGGTGGTGGAATCCCGCCGTGGAGAATCAGGCGACGGACCGGGTGTTTCGCATCGGCCAGACGAAGAACGTGTTTGTTCACAAGTTCCTCGCGTTGGGCACCCTGGAGGAACGGATTGACCAGATGATCGAGGACAAGAAGCAGTTGTCGGAGACCATCATCGGGAATGACGAATCGTGGCTGACGGAATTGGATAATCGGGCGTTTGGGGAATTGATTGCGCTCAATCGGGCTTCGGTTTTGGATGAATCGTGAACCGAGAGACGGTTGACGAAAAATCCGATCTCAGCGAGACTGAATGATATGGATTGAAAAATGGGCACGGATTCGGTTTTCGGTGTCAAGAGAAAGGAACAAAGGATTCGATGAAAGGGACCCGGCCACTGACAAACGAAGAAATCCGCCAGGTGGCTGCCCAATTTTCGGGGGCGTTTGCGGTGCGGAATCGTTGCCTGTTCATCCTGGGCGTTTCCGTCGGTGGACGAATCTCGGAGATGCTGGCGTTGAGGGTTGGTGATGTCTGGCAGAACGGGCAGCCGGTCACAGAAGGGCAGGTGAAGGGTCGGGAGAACGCACGAATGGTGCCGGTCAACAGTGATGGGCGGGGTGCGATTGCGGCTCTCATCGCGTGGCACCAGGACAAATACGGGATGCTGGATAGGGACCGTCCGCTGTTTCCATCTCGGAAGAAGGGGGGGCGTCTGGGGAGAGAGCAAGCCCATCGAATTCTCGCCGAGGCGTTTGTCAACGCCGGACTCAACGGGAAACTGGCGACCCATTCGCTCCGCAAATCGTTTGCCCAGCGGATCTATGAGACGACCGGTGATATTTACCTGGTCAAAGAGTTGTTAGGGCATCGGGAGGTGGAAACGACGCGGGAGTAAAGGGCACCGATGTTCCTTACATTGCCCATCCCTATGCCGTTGGGCTCATTCTTTTGGAAGCCGGGTATTCCGAAGAGGTCGTTGTTGCCGGCCTCCTTCACGACACGGTCGAAGACACCTCCGTCACAATCGAATAGATTTGTGCCCATTTCGGTCCGAAGATCGCTGCCATCGTCAAGGGCTGTTCGGAACCAGATAAATCCCTGCCGTGGGAGGAGAGGAAACAGCATACCATCGAATTTCTCAGAACCGCGCCTCTTGAGATTCGACTGGTCGCTTGTGCAGACAAACTTCACAATCTCTGAGCGATTGCCGCGACGTCTCAACAAATTGGCGATGCGATTTGGGAGCGTTTTAACCGAGGCAAAGAGGCGCAGGAGTGGTATTATCGGGGACTGGCCGATAGCCTGTGCAATCACCCCGATAGCCATCAATTCCCGATGTTTCAACAGTTTCGACACGAGGTGGACGATCTATTTGGCAAGACATAGGACTGGAAGAAAAGCATCGAACGCGGGAGATCCGGCCCCCTTCGGGTCGTGCCACACGTGACTATTCGCTCGTCGGGGTAATCGTCAAAGCCGTTTGGACTTGAATCCTTCAGATTTGTGAGGCGGTGGAGATTGTCAAGTGCGTGCGCTCTGGAGGCGCAAAAGTCGTGAACCGTATCAGTCGGGGCGGGGTGAGAAAATGAAGTTAATAACACCGCCCCTCCAAGAGTCGGGATTTCACAACTGAACTTGTATCGTTAGATTTCAAATGGCTGGAGACCCCTTATGGATTCACTAGACAGAGCCACACGCAACGGATTACGCATCAGCGGCCAACATATCGAGGCCATCAACCGGCCGCGTCGAATCATCTTCCAGGACGACGTCTTGGCAAACGACGTGTTCCGGACGGAAAAGATCGGGACGGAGCGGCTGGGCAAGATTATCGATTTCTACATGAGCCGGCTGGATGAAAAACCCAACCAGATCGACAGCATCTGGTTTGAATGGGGTGAAGGGAACACGGCGGTTTGGCCGAGCGAGGTCTTGCCCCGCACGGAGAACGTCTTTCCGAAGTGGTGGCAAGCCGGTATCGATCCGGTGGCGGTTCTCCTGACTGAGGCGAGGAAACGGGGGCGGGAGGTATTCTTTTCATACCGTATCAATGGATCAGACAACGACGACCTGTTCGACCCGCCGCATCCGTTGGATCAGCCGATTCCGTTGAAAGCGGCACATCCCAACTGGCTCATCCGCAAATGGCACCCCTACTGGGATTTTTCCTTCCAGGGGGTTCGCGACTTGAAGCTGAAGATCGTGCGTGAGGTTGCCCAGATGTACGACTTCGACGGCATCCAGATCGATTTTGCGCGCATCCCGGTTCTGTTTCCGGCAGGTGAGCAATGGGAGCGTCGCGATGTGCTCACCGATTTCATGCGTCAGGTGCGAACCGCGCTGCTTGAAGTTGAGAAGAAACGCGAGCGACCGTTGCTGCTAGCGGCTCGCGTACCCGAAGATCTCATCGGATGCCACTTTGACGGCATGGATGTGGAAACCTGGGTGCGGGATTTTTTGGTTGATATCCTCGTGATCGGTACGCGCACGGCGAACGTGGACATCGCTGCCTTTCGTCGCATCACCACGGGCATACCCATCAAGCTCTACCCCAGCTGGGACGACCACCACTCCTCCGACGGCTATAGGCAGCCGGACCTTGAGATCTGGCGCGGCGTCTGCGCCAACTGGTGGCGTCAAAACCCCGACGGCATGCATACATTCAATTTGATGCTGCCCTCCCCGCAATCGGCGCAAAATCTGGACCTTCGTCCCTCCCCCAGGTGGGAGACTCAGCGTCAGGTCTTCGGTGAAATCGGCAGCCCTGAAACGCTCAGCGGGGTGGACAAAGTGTTTTTTGTCGAGCGGCGCGGGGGAGGGCATGGCGAATCCGTTGTGCCGTCGCCGGAGAACTGGTGGACTCCCCGGCACATGTATTTCCAGACCAACATGCTGGCGCCCTTGCCCACAGCATTGGCTGATGACGGCAGGGCCGATTCCCTATTCACGCTGAACGTCGCCGATGATGTGAACGTCGCGGCTGAGACGATCCATCAGATCACGTTGCACCTGGCTATCTCCGATAGCACCGCTGAGGCTCTGTCTGTCAGCAATAGACTTAGGGAGATTGGAACACAGATTGAGGTTCGGATCAACAACCTCCGGCTTGGCGACGCCCGCACGGAGACCGTCGATGCCCTGAAGGTCGATTCTTTCAAGGACTGGCTGATTTTCACGGTACCGCGACGTTATCTCGCAGTGGGCGCCAATCTCGTTGGCGTGAGGTTGAACCAACGACCGCCTTCCGTTGTGGGCCCTATCCAGATTGAAAAGCTCGAACTGCACGTCCGCTACAGGTAGCTACCGGCGGAGGCTGCTGCCGACATTTTTTAGGGAAGGAAATGGAAAAATCATGACGACAACCGAATTACTTGTCCGTCGCGAGCGACTGCTGGGCGCCGGGACGCCGCTTTTTTATCAGGAGCCCATCAACATCGTGCGTGGAGAAGGGGTGTGGCTGTTCGATGCCGATGGGCGTCGCTACGTTGACATGTATAACAACGTGCCGTGTGTGGGTCATTGTCACCCGCATGTGGTCGAGGCGATGCACCGGCAGGCAGGTACACTGAACGTCCACAGCCGCTATCTGCACGAAGGCATTTTGGATTATGCCGAACGCCTGACAAATCTCCATGCGGATGCATTAACGAGTGCCGTGTTCACCTGCACCGGAACAGAAGCAAACGAAGTGGCGATGAGCATGGCCCGCATCGCAACCGGGGGGCGCGGGTTCATCTGCACCGACGCCGCCTACCACGGCAACAGTGCCGAAGTCAGTAAACTTACGCGAGCGAAAGACACAGACACTGAGATTCGCGCTATCCCTTATCCGCAACGTTATCGTCCGTTGCAAGATGGTGCATCAGAATCCGAATTGGTCGAACTATATCTTGCAGAAGTGCGAGCCGCCATCGATGGGTTCGAAGCGAACGGCATCCCGCTGGCGGGCATGTTGGTTTGTCCCATTCTCGCCAACGAAGGCTTGCCTGACATTCCAGCGGGTTTCATGCCACGAGCCGCCGAAATGGTTCGCGATGCGGGGGGGCTGTTCATTGCCGACGAAGTGCAGGCAGGCTTTTGCCGAACTGGTAGGTGGTGGGGTTACGAAGTCACGGGCTTCGTTCCCGACATCGTCACGATGGGCAAGCCGATGGGTAATGGCATGCCGCTGGCCGGCGTCGTTGGGGGAACGGAACTCGTGGACGCCTTCCGCCAGCGTAAGCGTTATTTCAACACGTTCGCCTCAAGTCCGTTGCAGGCGGCGGTCGGTATGGCGGTGCTGGACGTTATCGAAACCGAAAACCTACGACAGAACGCCGCCGATGTTGGCAACTACCTGCGCGGCGAACTAGCCAAGCTACAGGTGCGCTGCGAGCCTATGGGCGATATTCGCGGGCACGGTTTGTTCATCGGGTTGGAGTGGGTGAGCGACCGTGCCGCTAAAATCCCCGACCGCGACGGTGCCGTGGTATTCGTCAATCGTCTGAAGGACAAAGGTTTCCTCATCGGCAATGCCGGGGCACTGGGCAATGTACTCAAGATTCGCCCGCCGCTGGTGTTCCAAAAGGAACATGCAAATCTGTTTCTCACCGCGTTTGAAGAGATTGTAGGGGAATTTTATGGCAAAGGCTCTTGACAAGGGCACCTTGCGGGCAATCGCCGAGCGGGCGTTGGACGGGTGGGAACTCCGCGTCGCCCAACTCGAATTCATTTCTATCTCCGAGAATACCACGTTTCGCGTCGATACGGAAGCCGGCGAAACCTACGCCCTGCGCATCCATCGCCCCGGTTATCACAACCTCGCCGAACTGAATTCCGAACAACAGTGGACAGCCGCGTTGAACCGAGCGGGCATCGGCGTGCCTGTCCCACTGATGACGCGGGACGGTCATGGCTACGCGACGGTCCCTGTGCCCGGCTCGACCGAGATCCGACACATCGGAATCGTTGAATGGATTGACGGTGTCCTGCTGGGGCGAATTGTGAGAGGTGAGTCTGACGAAGGTGCCCTGACGCAATGTTACGATCAACTCGGACGTATCGCCGCCAGGATTCACAATCAAGCGGTCAGTTGGCAGATTCCAGCCGACTTCCAACGGCATGAGTTCGACGCGGATGGCTTGATGGGCGATGCACCTTTCTGGGGTCCATTCTGGGTTCTACCCGAGATGACCCATGCTGAACGCAAACTCATCAGAAACGCTCGTCACGCCATCCATCGTGTCCTGTCTGATTACGGCAAAGGGCAAGGGACCTACAGCTTAATCCACGCCGACCTGCACCCCCACAATCTGCTCGTAAACGGCAACCAGTTGTACGCGATCGACTTTGACGACGCCGGTTTTGGCTGGCATCAGTACGAACTCGCCGTCGCACTTTTCGACTCTCAAGGTAACCCCCTTTTTGACATCGTCCACGACGCACTGATTGCAGGCTACCGCTCCGAACGCCCTCTCTCGGATGCGGCTATCGAATTACTGCCGATGTTTCTGTTAATCCGCAGCCTCGCTCTGCTCGGCTGGATTCATGAGCGACCCGAGCACAATAAGGGCGAGCGACTGCGGCGCTTGATAAGGCTGGCTTGTGCGCAGGCCGAAGAGCTGCAGACGTAGCCGGGGCAAAGATGGCGTTTCGATTCGTTGGGGGCGCCTGGACTTTGTTTCTCTTGCCAATTGAGTCGGCACTTGATTTCTCAACGATACGCGTTTTTCACTTCCCGCCTGCTGCCCCGTTCACTCCTGGAAGTCGACCGGTATTCAGGCAATATCCGAGTATAGCGCAAAGAGCTTGGCGTTGTTGAGGTAGACCTTGACTTTGAAAGTTCCTGTCGACTGGGAAACCATCTTATTCTCCAGGGCGCTGGTGCCGGTGCCGATTGCTACCTTCCGGTCACCTTTCCATCTCACCCGGTGTTCCGTTTCATCGCCGGTCAAAGGCACGCAGTCGTCAAAGCCTTTGCCAGGGAGCACTCGTCCGAAAGGATCGACCAATTCGACCTGTAATGAGCCGCCCGTGGCATCGGCGTTTATCCACAGCGAATCCGGCTTGATGCTAAGGGGCGCTGTGGTGACAAGTCCCTCGTTATCCGTTTTTAGACAGACCAACCGGTCCTTCTGGATCTTGGCCAGACATATCCCCCGGCGGACCGCCTCACCGTACCGAGGCGGCTCACCGTGCAGTTCGTTCGAACCGCCGTAATAGACCCAGATTTCCTCGCCAACGACAAAGGGGGCATGTGGAGGATAAACAGACCCAGAGTCAAAGCGACCGCGCGGGCCACAAACCAAAATCCGTTCACGGTTGCCCGCACGATGCCAGGTCTGGCCGTCCGTCGAGTACGTCAGTTGAACGTCCATCTGGTTCATCCATTGGGGCATCCATGCTTCAATCTGATTCTGGGCAATCCACCCCTCGTTGAGTGTGTGGAATACGGACAGGAATCCAATCCGAAAATCACGATACGCCATCGAACTCATACCGTAAAACTCGTGGTCCTGCGGGGGGTCTTGCGCGTCGGGTTCGACGATAATCCGCCGCGGCGTCCAGTTTTCGAAATCATCGCTCTCAGACATGCAGATAATCCGCACGTTCGGCCGGCCTCGAAGGTAAACAACGTACTTGTGGAGTTTTGCATCCCAATAAGCGGTCAAGTGTGTGTCCGACCCTTCTGGAATGACCGGGTTGAGCCAATTTTTGGGCACATTCCAATGAATCCCGTCGGGCGAATACGCGACACAGACCGGCTGAACAATCCCGGCAAATCTCATGGACTCGCTCTGGAACATAAAGAGCATTTTGTATCGCTTGGCCGGGTCGACTTCGATGGGGTCCTTCATGACCCCGGTCCCTGCCCCCCACCGGAACATCGGAAAGACCAGGTTATTCGCTTTGCTCCCGCCGTCGTCGACGAGGTTGAGGATGGGCTTTTCCCAATGGTAGCCGTCTTGTGAGACGGCATAGGCCAGTCCGTCCGCCTGTTCGCCACGAGCATCGCTTAATTTCCGGCCCACGCCATACCACATCTTGAAGACGTTTTCTTCTTCGTCGTGGATGACATTGATGTAGCTGCCGATTTTCCACCCATCCTCCCAAGGGCTATCCCTGTCAATCAGTGGGTGCGAAGACACCTTCTGTGCCGGAACGACACCTTTTGCAGCGCCATCAAGGCTTTCGATGAGCGCATCGTCAATAAACAGATAGGCCAAGCCCTTGTCGGTCATACGATTCCTCCTTGATTTCCAAAAAGCCGCTTAAATTCTGGCAAACATTCCCACGGGTTACAAAAACCCGTTCGCTTCAGTTTCTCAGATGTGTTTGATTTTGGCCTGATGGTGAAAAGAAGCTAAATGTTCTTGATGCCTACAGCGTCGGCTGCCTGGACGATTGTTTCCCAAACGTCGTCCTCGATCGGAATGCCGTCGCGTCGTCGAACCTCCCGTGCCTTCGCCTCGATATCGCCTGGCACCAGCACTTCGTCAAATCCCGGTGCCGGTGCGACCTGGCGTATTCGCTTGCCCATCTCATCGGCGGTGTGAGCAAAGTCCGCAAACGGCTGGAACATATCTGCCTTCAAAACCATCATGAAGGTACCGGAGTACCGATCATAAATTCCGCCACGGTGCTCATTGATGAACGTATCGGATCCGACGAAGATGCGTCCCAAATATTCGACCGCCATCATCAAGGCGTATCCTTTGTGTCCACCAAAAGCGAGATGCCCACCCCCGTCGAAGAAATCATTTGGATCTGTCGTAGGCGCCCCATCCTTGTCGACGATGCAACCGGCCGGCAGCTCTTGTTCACGTCGTTGGGCATTGACGACCTTAACGCCAGCGACCGCTGTAGTCGCAAAATCAAAGAACATCGGCGGCCCATCGCCGCCGGGGAACCCCATGGCGATGGGGTTGGTATGCATCACGGCCTCCCGTCCGCCAAAGGGCACCGCCGTTGGATTTTGGTTGCCCTGTCCACCGAGACAGATCATCGAAATCATACCTTCGGCGGCCGCCATTTCGGTGTAATGTCCCACTCGCCCGATATGATTGGACTGCACCAGCCCTGCGATGGCCATGTCATGCAATTTGGCCTTTGCAATCGCGCGATCCATTGTGAAACGCGCTGCAACTTGTCCAAATGTCCAGTTACCGGACACCAATACACTGGCGGGCGTTTCCTTGATGACCTCGGGTTGGGCTGTGGGAACAAGCTGACCTTCTTGAATGTGTTTCACATATCCCATCAGGTGCCACACACCATGTGAGTCCACGCCGCTGAGGTTCGCCAAAACCAGGTGTTGAGCAACCATTGAGGCGTTAGGTGCCTCAGCCCCAGCAGCGACCAATACCTCCGTGACCAATTCCGTTAATTCCTTTTCAGACTTAACTCTCATGTTTCTTTTCCTCAACCGGTCTCAGTGATATTTCTGGCGGAGAAGTTCCGCCGCTTCAACCTCGTTCTTTAGCTTGGCGTACGCCTCATCCAGCGGCACCTCCGAAAGCATCCCGGGAGCGAAACCGCAGTCCGGGTTCAGAAGTAGCCGTTTGGGGGAAACATGCTCCGCCGCTTTTTCGACACGCTCCGCGATTGTCTCCGGCGGCTCGATTTCGGGGAAGCGGCAGTCGACGCAGCCGACGCCAATTTGAAAGTGTTCGGATAACTGGCTGAGTACCGCGACATCCCCCGCGACCGGGATGGCAAATTCCAGCATCAACATCTCAACCCGAAGTTGCTGGATATAAGGCAGAATTGCCTCATAACCCCCTTCTGCACCCCAGCCACGTCGTCCCCAATTTCGCCGACACAGGTGCACGGCGATTGTGACGCCATCAACCCCCTGAACAATGGCGTTGATCAGATCGACGGCGGATTGCATCTCCGCCTCCGGATTATCGAATTGGGCGCGGACCTTTTCGTCAACGAAAACGCATAGATGCGGCTCATCCAACTGTATCACATCCACCCCGACCTCTGCCAGCGCCAGCAGCTCCTGCCGAATGACCGGTGCCAGCGCCCACATGAATTCTTCCCGCGTTGGGTAGGCCTCCTGAGAATATTTCGGTTCCCACATTCGTGTCCCCATCAGATAGGGTGACGGTAAACACGCCTTGGTACCGCGAGTGGTGTGTTTCTTGAGAAAATGGGCTTCTTCAGCGACCACTCCCTCGCGCTTTGGCGTCATTTTTTGGATCACGCACTTGTGCTGGGTAAACAGTTCCCGAGCCACATATTGAAAACCGTCCATCACCTCCGCCACGACATCCACGTAGGAAGTCCGACGCCACTCACCATCTGAGATGATGTCGATTCCAGCTTGCTCCTGAAGGGCGATGACGTACTGCACAGCGGCGTCACAACGCTTACGAAACTCAGCCTCACTGATGTTGCCTGCTTCATGCGCGTTTAACAAATCCTTGACGACCGGTGGACGCGGCATAGAGCCGATTACGGTCGTCGGAAATAATTCGTCAGTTGTCATGGTTGCTCCTTTCTCGTATGGTGTAATGGGTAGCGCCTGCGCGCCTCTCAATCCTCAATTTCTAAACAGATTTCGGTGCGAAATCAGGCGGAAAACCCAGGTGTATTGATTTCTGAAATATACCTTTTCGAGGGGACGGGCAAAAACCCCCATAATGCAGATTGTAGCATGAACCCCGGCTTTTGTCTATACAGAGGCCATTCTTGACTTTATCGGGCGGGTCATGCTATGATGACATTCGTGATTCGCCTTTATCTTATTTTGGCCGATTGAGGGACGCGTGAGCCGCATCACTTCACAACTGAAAGGCACGACCGTTTCAATCCATGACAGACCACGACCGACGAAACACGAACAGGTAGTGCTATACATACGAGTTTTTCACTTACGGGTCAAAAGTAGAGCATGCTGCCAGTTGCT
>JAPUIP010000667.1 GCA_027296925.1 Candidatus Poribacteria bacterium
AGCGGTGTGCAGTTCGCACATGGAGTGAGGTTTGCGACCTGACCTTCGGCAAAGATCCGCGGACCTATGACATGGCGGCCCGAATTCTTAACGAAGAGGTAGAACACGAAGCTTGGTTCATCGAACTGCTCAGTATGGAACGTGACGGAGAAGTTCGTCCATCAGGTCACTTCCGCCGTGGTAACCCGGGCGACGCGCCCTATAGCAAGAATTCAGGCTTCTATAACCCCTAACCATGGTAGATGTTGCGTGGCACCATACCTGATTCAGTTCATCCTGCCTGATAGTACGCAGAAAAATATCGAAGCTAGCGATGAGGAGCTTATCCTCATCGCTGCCTACCGTGAAGGGGTAGATTTGCCTTCAACATGTTTGCAAGGTTGGTGTCTTAGCTGCGCAGGGTGTATTGAAGGAAAAGGAGAATGGGATCAATCTGCCTCACGCCGCTACTTTCCCGCCGACCATGAAGCCGGATTTATTCTACTTTGTACTGCTAAACCGAGTTCTAATCTACGAATCAAGACCCACCAGCGAAATGCCATGAGGGAATATCGGCTTGCGCATAAACTGCCTGCGCCACGAGGAAATTGGTGACTGCTTGGGCATCGAGATGGTGAGTTTTACCTCATGATTCCTGAGGTAAACCATGGGGTTTATTCAACGTGAAATCTTGCGAGGCCGCTCCCGTGAAGTCATCGTGGAAATAACCGATACCCAGGGAGTACCTATCCGAGATGCGGTGGTTTCAGTTTGGCAGATTGAATCTGCTTTCCACCTCGGTGTGAGATGGACACAGGAAGCTAATCCAGACACTTATTTGTCATGGACCGCTCGATTAGGGAAATATGTTCTTGTAAAGGAGAAGGTATCATCTGGGTTGGCAGCGGCTGCCCAAGTTCATAACGTGCACCTTCTTCCCATAATATCCGCTTCGCCCCTGACCGTTGGTGGAATTACATGTATGCGGATGCGATCGCCCCTAACTGACGAGTGGGGTATCTGTTTATCTCCCTCACCAGTTAGGAAATGGCATATGGCGCGATTACGCCGATGGCTTCTGTCTCTTGCCAAGGTTTTGGGTAGATTTTTCGTCTATGATGTTCAGGCCCCTTTAGGCCTAAAAGAGGTAGATTGCCAAGCGTTTGCACTCGGTGGAGAGGAACGCGTGCAGTCAGATTACCTCGTTGAACTTGCGACCGTATGTTTCAGCGTGCCTCAGATCACGGGCTTCTTTTACAGGAGCCTGAAGGATGTCGATGGTGACTATGCTCTTATTGGTCTGTTACGCCCAAATCGAAGTCCACGCCGCGCTTTTAAGGTTTTGCGGGCCCTCTCTCGGCATGAGTGGCGGACACGGACCCATGGCGTGACCGATGATAAAGGACGGTTCAAATGGCGTGGTTTTCACGGCACTTATCGCTGGACTATCACGACTTCCAGCGGTTTACTCAAGCAAGGCGAAAAAACCTTGTGCGCAGGGGCTGCGCCATGCATATGGCGGATATGCATTTCCGTTGGATAATACCAAGGCAAGTGGCAGGCAGATTTGCTGGGGGACGGGAGAATGCCCAACTCCCCTTGTATGTACTGCTTGCCAACTCATCATGTCTTTTGCGGCTTTTTCTTTGCGGCGGGAAATAGGATATTATTGAGGAGGAGCCGGTAGCCGGGCGAATGTTTATGGAGATCTAGATTGGTCGGGACCCTTCCCTCTCCGACGAGGTGACGGTAATCCTCCGGATCATGCCCGCCGAAAAACGTGAATGTCCCCTTGCCCAGCTTTCCATGGATGTACTTGGCGTAACGGCTCCCCTCAATGTCCCCCATGATGGTCACGGTGTCGCGGATGGTATCCTTGTTAAACGAGGTGGTTTGGCCGAGGAATCCCCGCACTCGACTCACATGATTCTGCGTGAGCATCGTGGGGATGGGGTCGTGCTTCGCTGCGAACTCAAACAACACGAAATCCTCTACACCGGATAGCGGGTTGAGATCCGGTCGTGGATTATCGACATTTGAAAATTCATACCGATTCGGGTTGGGATAGAGCGTGAAATCCTCAAAGGCGAGCGTCGGGTTGAAATCGAGTTTGGACTGATAGTTCGGTTCGAGTGGTGTGCCGTCTAATTCAGGAGCGACGATGTCCACACTGCCGCCTCGTGTCGACAGCGCGATGTCCAACGTCTCAGGCGCCGAGCACATCGCAAACAGAAATCCGCCTTTGGAAACGTACTCTTGGATGAGCTTGCAGATATGCGCTTTGTGCTTGGGTACGCTATCAAATCCCGCTTCAGCCGCGGCCTGTTCAAACAGATGCTTGCGCTGCTGATACCACACCTGCCCCTTATAAGCCCCGTGAAATTTGCCGTGCTGCCCTGTAAAATCCTCGTGATGTAGGTGCAACCAATCGTACTCTTTCACGTACAGCATGCCCGTCTGGACCTCCTTATCCCAGATCGTATCATAGGGAATTTCGGCGTATTCCATGGCAATTTTTACGGCATCGTCCCACGGATCTCGATAGGGCGTATCCTCCGATGGCGCATAAACGGCAATCTTGGGCGCCTTCTCTAGCAAGATCTCGTCCATATTGCTGTTGTCCATTTCGGATCGGATGCCACCGTAATCGAGATCTGAAATGGGCTGAAAACTGACGCCCATCATTTGCGCCCGAAGCCGCACATCCGGCGCGTCTTTCAAGAGAAAGGCGCCGCCTCGATAATTCAACAGCCATTTCGCATCATATTGGCGCGGGACTTCCAAGGTCCAGTACGTTAATCCGTAAGCCTTCAGATGGTTGGTCTGTGTTTGGTCCATCGGTATGAGTAACCACTGCGTGGAGACGCTGCTGGCTAGCATTAAAAGGCAGAGCAGTATGAGTGAGATGTATTTTGCTGAGTTCATTTTTGTATCCTCTTGAGATGATTGTGCATTTCTTCGAATTTACCAGAGTCTGACCTGCTTTTCCTTCCATTTTCCGCGACGAAACCAGTACATAATCAAGATGCCACGCAGAAATCCTGTCAGTGCGATTGCTACCCAGATGCCGTTGACATGGTTCCAGAGCACCACAGCGAAATAGTGAGCAAGTGGATAGCGAGCAATGGTCAGAGGCGCGGAGATCAGGGTGGGCGGAAGCGTGTCGCCCGCGCCGCTAAACGCGCCATCCAATACCGAACTTCAGTAAGCCTTTGGTGATGCCGCCCGTGAGCAGCGGATTTTCCTTTTTCTGCTCAAGCTGATTCTCCAACAATCAGTTCTCCTATGGTCTCACCTGGCAACGACCGCTCGATCACCGGCGGACAGATGCTCGACCGTTTCGCCGGTGTCGACAAACGTGCGTGTGATGTTCACCGAGGCGTAAGTCCACAGGATTTTCATCGGCTGATCGCTCGCATTCCAGAATCGGTGCGGGACACCGGCGGGGACGAAAGCTGTGTCCAGCGCTTTCATCTCAAAAACCTCGCCATCCACTTCGCAACATGCCTCTCCTTCGAGAATTGTGACCGACTCATCACAGTTATGGTAGTGCAGCGCAATCGCCGCACCCGGCTCAAAACCCGTAACGCCGTTAGTCAGTGTCGTCGACCCCAGCCCCTTCCCCGCCAACGGAATCGCCGTCACACCCGTCCCGTGATCGATTACCGTCACCTCATCGTAACGAATAATGTGCGCATCTTCGCTCATCTCTGTTTTTCCCCCGGTAAGTGAGATAGATTTCACTGTCATTCTGAGGCACAGCCGAAGAATCTCAGTTCAGGAGACTCTTCGCTACACTCAGAGTGACAAGACGTCCAAGTTGTTTGGTCGCCATTTCGTTAAGGAGTTAGTCAACGATTGCTTGATAGGTTAGTGTGTGGAACTGGGGTCGTAACGGGTAGGGATTACTCATCAACTGCGTCATTAACACCCCGATCAGTTCCTCTTTGGGGTCAATCCAGAAAGCGGTCGCCGCGGCACCGCCCCAGCGGTACGTGCCCGTTGACCACAACTGCCCCGATTCGGCGGCATCTGTCACCACCTGAAAACCGAGCCCGAAGCCGGAGCCTTTCCTGCCGAAAGAATCCGAATAACTCGACAGATGGTTTGCCGTCATGAGTTCGACGGTTTTTCGACCCAGCAGGCGGACGCCGTCCAACTCCCCACCGTTGAGCAACATTTGGCAAAAGCGGACATAGTCGGAAGCCGTTGAAACCAATCCTCCGCCACCAGAAAAGAAGGTCGGCTGGCCCGCTGAAAACCGGCTGGTTGCGGGTGGATCGATGGCTTTGAGCGGGTTGTCTGCCTCCGGTCGGTAGTTCGCGGCAAACCGTCCAATTTTGTCCTTCAGGACATAAAAGCCGGTATCGACCATCTTAAGGGGCTGGAATATTCTTTCAGCGAAAAACTGATCTAACGGCATGCCGGAGATCACTTCAACCAAGTAGCCAAGGACATCCGTTGACACGCTATACTGCCATGCGGTGCCGGGGTGGTGAATAAGCGGAATGAGCGACAGCTTTCGAACCATATCCTTCAGCGTTCCTTCTCGTCGTTCAAATATCTGCTTCAATGCCTTTTGGTACATCTGGTCAACAGGGCCATCCCCCCAGCCATACGTCAATCCCGACGTGTGGGCGAGGAGATCACGTATCGTCATTTCCCGCTTCGCGTTGACCAGTTCAATACCGTTTTCCGTTGTACCATTGAAGACCTTCATATTCTTAAACGCGGGGATAAATTCTGAAACGGGGTCATCGAGTTGGAAATGCCCTTCCTCATACAGCATCATGATGGCGACACTGGTGATCGGTTTGGTCATCGAATAGATTCGGAAAATCGTGTCGAATTCCATCGGTTTATTACCTTCGATGTCCATCATGCCGAACTTCTCAAAGTGGACCACTTTGCCACGACGGGCAACCATTGTCATAACGCCGGCGAGTTTCCCGTCATCCACGTATCGCTGCATCACCGGAGATATCCGCTGTAATCGTGTTGATGAAAGTCCCACGTCTTCCGGCGTGGCCGTGGGCAAGCCTTGGCCGGAAACCGTTGTTACCAGACAGCAGAAAATAAACGCAGGGCCAATAATGTTCCTCATAAAAATCCCCCTTCCTTCTGTGTGTAAGTTGATGCGTTTGTGTCGCCTGTTTCGTGTGCTCGTCAATGAAAGCCACCGACATTGGAGCCATCAATCCAATAATTTACCGCAGTTGGGCGTCGAGTTGGCCATCAACCCCAGTAAACCGGTTCAGTAGAGGCTACGAGAGTTTAGCATACGCCATTGGGAATCTCAAGGAAAAACCGATACCGAGACATGACTATTCATGCCGCAACGCCTCTGTCGGCATGAGTCGCGATGCCTTCCGCGCCGGATAGACGCCAAAGAAAATTCCGATTATCGCGGAAACGCAGAAAGCCCACAGTGCGGCTTGAATGGAAACCGACGCAGGCCATGTCATCTCCTTAATCAGAAATGTCGTGACCGCCCAAGCCGTCCCCAAGCCGATGCCGCCACCGATGAGGATGCCGATGAGTCCCCCAGAAACGCTCAGCACGACGGCTTCGATGAGGAACTGTTGCAGAATATCGCGTCGCTGTGCGCCCACCGCCTTACGGAGTCCGATCTCTCTCGTGCGCTCCGTCACAGAAACCAGCATGATGTTCATGATACCAATTCCGCCGACAAACAGGGCGATACTCGCGACGCCACCGAGCAAAATCTGTAGAATCCGACTGACATTTCCAACCTGTTTCAGCATCTCCTTCGCGGTGAAAAACTGAAAATGCTTCTCCGAACCGTGTCGGCGGCGCAAAGCGATTTTGACCTCCGCCACCGCCTGTTCGACCTTTTCGAAACTTTCCGCTTTGATCATAAATTCAAGCCCCCAGTTTCGATTGCCGATAAAGCGCTTCTCCATTGTCGTGAAGGGGATGAGTATCCGTTCGTCCATCCCTTGTGCGAATCCCCCATCCCCTTTTTCCTGCATCACCCCAATGACGGCAAACCGGTGTGTTCCAATCTTCAGTTCTTGACCAACAGGATTCGCTCCACCAAAGAGATCACTTTGTATCTTCGATCCAACCACGCATACCGAATCAACCCGATCCAGGTCTTCTTGCTGAATAAACCGGCCAGACTGCACATGCCAATTGTGTACTTCTGGGTAAAGTGGTGTGATACCTTCAAAGAGGAGAAGCCGGCCCTCTCCCTTATGAGATATTGGCAGTTGCATGAGATCTATTTCTGCGGCTATGCTGCGCACGGTGGGACACGTCTCCAGAATGGCATCGATATCTTCATATTCCAGTTGTTCAATGCCTCTATTCCGATACCACGTTCCATCCTCCCGCTGCAACCACCGGGTGCGAAAGACAACAAATAGGTTCGCGCCACCGATCCGCTGAAATTCTGCTAAAACCAGAAGCTTTGCGCCGCCGCCGACGGAGACCATGCCGATAACCGCTGAAATGCCAATGATGATGCCAAGCATTGTGAGTAGCGACCTTAATTTGTTCCGTCTGAGGGCAGCCAGTCCGATGCCAAGGCTTTGTGTGATTTGCATTGATTCGTCCCTTATTTTTTGTGTGTTGCCTGAAAACACGCTTTCGTCCATAAGACGGTGTTTGATAGCGAAAGATTAACTTGACTATGTCTACCTAGCCACCGAAAACGCAAGACATTGCCAAAGAAGATTTCCGCGGATCGCACCAACCGCACCAGTAAAATGTCCCAAATCTGCAGCGCCCGCACCAGAAATCTCCGCTTGACACCTCCGTGCGATTCGACTATAATGAATTTGGAAACGGACCTGAACCCAAATACCCCCTCATCTATCAAGCAAGCGGAGGAAGAGATCATGGCAAAAACCGTTGGTATCGTTGGCACATTGGACACAAAAGGTGTGGAGTTTCAGTTTATCAAGGAACGCATCGAAGCGGCCGGTGTCTCAACATGCGTCGTTAACACAGGGATTGTGGGAGAGCCACACTTTGAACCGGATGTATCCGCTAGCGCGGTTGCAGCAGCAGGGGGCACATCGTTGGAAGCACTCCGGGCGGAAGGCGACCGGGGCAAGAGTGTGGCTGCAATGGCGGAAGGTGCGGCAAAGATCGTATCGGAACTACAGCGTGACGGGAAGATTGATGGCTTGATTTCGCTCGGCGGTTCAGCGGGAACCACCATCGGCACAACGGCGATGCGCGCGGTGCCCGTTGGCGTGCCGAAGGTCATGGTCTCAACCCTTGCCTCCGGCGATACGAGTCCTTATGTCGACACCAAGGATATTTCGATGATGTATTCCGTGGTAGACATCGCCGGGATCAACAGCCTGTCCCGGCAGATTCTGACAAATGCCGCGGGAGCGATCGCCGGCATGGTCAACGCAGAAGTGCCGGCGGCCGAAGATAAGCCGCTGATTGGCGCGACGATGTTTGGTGTAACGACGCCGTGCGTGACAAAGGCGCGTGAAATCCTCGAAAGCGCGGGCTACGAAGTGCTAGTCTTTCACGCCACAGGCGCCGGCGGGCGGGCGATGGAAGATCTTGTCAAGGGGGGATTCATCGTTGGCGTCCTGGATGCCACGACAACGGAACTTGCCGATGAACTGGTTGGCGGGGTGCTGAGTGCGGGGCCGGATCGCTTAGAAACGGCGGGAAATCTAGGAGTGCCACAAGTGATTGCGCCGGGGGCGTTGGATATGGTCAATTTTGGCCCGCCCGACACGGTGCCGGACCAGTTTAGGGCTCGACAATTCTACCAGCATAATCCAACGGTGACGTTGATGCGAACGACCGTTGAGGAGAACGCGGAGTTGGGAAAGATTATGGGGCAAAAACTGAGCCAGGCCAAGGGCCCCACGACTGTGCTCATTCCGAAACAAGGGGTTTCGGCAATCGACAAGGAAGGGCAGCCGTTCTACTCAGCGGAGGCGGAAACCGCGTGGATCGAAAACCTGAAGGCAAATCTTGGCGACAACGTCACGCTGATAGAGATGGATAACCACATCAACGATGATGAATTCGCAACCAAGCTTGCAGAGACTTTGTTGGACAGTCTGAAATGAGACGTAATCGTAAACCGTAAAACGCAACTGTTTTGTCCCTTACGTTTTACGGTTTACGGTTTGTGCCTCACTGTTGCGCTTGCTCAGCTTCCAACTGTTGCTTCTGCCAACCGTAATCGACACTACCTTCGTAGAACTTGTCGGGGTGTTCAACCGCCCAGATCTGTTTGTGAATGATCCAGTTATCCGGATCTAAAGCCAATGCCTTACGCCACTCCACCATTGCTTCCGCTGTCTTGCCGATGTCGAGTAAGACAAGGCCGAGTTGAAAGCGAGCGTCGGCTTCAGCGACCTTCGGATCATCAGTCTCTTGCGGGGGACCGGCTTCACGAATCAACACTTCGTTGTAGCTGGGCTCGGAGAGCCACTTCTCCAGCAACGCGATCGTTTCTTCGTTCCCGACGTTGATGCTGAAAGGTCCCTTGACCAATCGCCCAAATTCATCGATCATGATGCCGTAGGGAATTGCTTTCAGATTGTACAGATTCCCTAAGACGTTCTTCTGATCGACCAGCGTCAGATATTCCGCCTTCGCCACTTCATGCCAGGGACGCGCGACCTCTGCGCCCTGCGCATCCATCGCAACCGAGAGGAAATTGAGCGCGTCGCGGTGTTTCGCATAAAATGCCTGCCAGCCTGGCAGTTGTCCACGGCACGCTCACCACGAGCCCCACATGTAGATGAGTGTCTTCTTTCCTCGAAAATCACTCAAGCGTCTTGGCTTCCCATTCAGGTCTGGCAGGACAAAATCCGGCGCAAGCCACCCTGCCGTGTTTCCTTTTTCCGTCATCTGAACTCCTCCCTTCACAATGTCAATGCGGTTCGGTGATTGGGTTTGAATCTGAAAACCGAACGGTTCAGCAATCACCTCCGGCAAAGCGTACGCAAGGCCGTCAATCTCAATCGCGCCACTTACACGATCACCGAGTTTGAGCGGCACACAGCGATCCGCTTGACAGACAACCGCCATCCCCGAGCCCTCCGGGTACTCTACTTTTGCGTCGATCAGTTTGCTGAACGATTCCAGCGGCACAAGCCATGCACCATTTTGCTGCAACGGCGGCGGGCTTAAGGCGCCCCGGCTACCGTTGATGAAAACACTGAGCGTGTCCATTGGTTCTCCTTTCTGCGGCTCTGCATCCGATAGCATTGGCACAAAGCCGACCGAGAGAAGAAAAAGCATTAAAGTGAGTCGGGTCATCTTAATCATTAAATATCTCTCTTCACTCTAGCAGATTTTATCCCGTGGGAAGGATTTGCTCCCTCCCATCGGTCAACACATCGCTAACTGATAACCAATTCTAACACTTGATCAGATACGAAATCAAGCGCAAAGTCTGTTATCTAGGCTCATCAATTATTGGACGACTTGGTTCGTCGTCAAGCACGAAGCAACGCGGAGTGCCGTCAGAACACGACTCCACTTCGTTTCGTCGCTAACTACAAACCGATGGATTGGCTCAGAAGAGCCGATTAGAGTTGTTCCGAAATAACGAGGGATTGGCTTGCTTGTTTCGACTTAGAAACTACTGGCGTAGGATGCGAGGATTGACTCGAAATGACTTTACTGCCTACACATCGAGAAAGAATCGAATTTGACAGGCTCTGATGCGTGTGATATGATAAAGGGGGCACAAGGCGCTTTCGGATCGGAGAAATGAGGGTACATACGGAAAGACAGTTCACATCTGCTGATGTTTATCTATGCCATCTTTTGAGCAACTCACGCAAATCTTAACGGATGCGGATCAGATCTCCATCTTCCGACGTGATGCAGCCGCAGATCTCGGCGATCTGGGCGATGCAAGCGCGATACCAATTTTGATCGGTGCGTTAGAAGACGCCTCAGCGTTAGTGCGTCGTGAGGCCGCACGGTCGTTGGGAAAGTTGAATGCGCCCAAAGCAGCGTCTCCACTCCTGCTGGCATTGGCGCACGAAATCGACGAGGCGACTCGCCGCATCATCGTTGAAGCGCTCGGACGGATTGGGACTCGTGAAGCCATTCCCGCACTGGCTGGGATGTATGCATCGAAGTCCCTACTCACGCGGGCAGAAGCGCAAAAGAGCATCCGGCAGATTCTTCAACGGCATCCGGATATCCTGGAGCCGGATATGGAACCTGATGAGCCGACAGCGCAAATTCCCCACGCTCCGACACCGCCGGCAGGTGGTCCATACGATCATCTCATCGATGTGCCGAGTTCACCCGCTTTACCGGCTGACGATTCGGCAGACATGGAAGCCGTCGCGGCTGAATCTGAACCGCTTGCGCTGTCCCCACCGGCGCCTCAATCGAAGGACATCCAGATTCAAGCCTTACCCAGTCAGCCAACGCCGACACTTCGACCGCAGGTCCGGCAACGCCGCTACGGACTTTATATCATCTTCCTGGTCCCTCTGCTGGCTGTAGCTGTGACCGCTGGTATTTTTTATCTCCAACGCCCCCAAATCAAATCCCCCTCGCCTGTGCAAGCCGCGTTAAGCCGTCGTGCAACAATCTATTTAGAGAAAGGTGATACCCATTTTCAGCGTGGCGATTACGAAAATGCTATCATTCAGTACGAGCAGGCACAGTCGGTTCATCCCGACAGCCTGGATAAACATCTTGACCCCCACCGCAATCTCGGATTCGCGTACCTTCAACAGGGCAGATATACTCTTGCCGCCAAAGCGTTTCAGCGAGTCGTCGAGCACCGACCGGATGATGCAACCGCTTACAACCATCTTGGCACAGCCTATATGCAGCAGGGACAGTATCAATTCGCACGGGATGCTTATCGGCGCGCATTAGAAATTCGAGTGGACTTTGCGGAGGCGTACAATAACTTGGCGCTGTTGTATGCTAACGGACCCGCAAAACAGTTTGGACAGGCCGAAATTCTCGCGCGGAAGGCAATTCAACTCGGGCCGAATGAGGCGCCGTATTACGATACCTTAGGTTGGGTGTTGTACAAGCAAGGGCGAATCAACAGGTCGATTGAAGCGTTGGAGAAAGCCATCCAACTCCGGCACGATTTGGTTGATGCGCACTATCACCTTGCACTGGCAGCTTACAAAGCCAATCAGCGCGACCGGGCATTACAAGAAATCCGGACGGTTTTCCAACTTGAGCCCAACTTCAGTGCGCCGCCCAACTCGTCACCCGATTCAACATTTCTGCAGTTGATTCGCCGCATGCCGGGGATAGAGTAAGACCATTGGATATAAGCGACCGCCTCATCTCTAACGAACTGCGCACACAAATGCTCGATCGAATCGCTGCGGTTATATCGATTCTGATGAGTCCGTTTCTTGTACCGATCGCGTCGATTCTGTTGGTCGTCCGCATATACGCGGTAACCAGCCAACAGGCACTTTTGTGGGCATTGATTGTTATCCTGTTCGTCAGCGTGTTGCCCTCCCTCTTCATCCTGCTCCTTTTTGGTCTAGGACGAATTAGCGACATGCGTCTCATCGTTAGAGCGGAACGGATGACGCCACTGTTCTTTTCCCTCGTCAGTGCGCTTGCCGGCGCGGTGATCTTGCATCTCGTCAATGCCCCACGAGAAATTGTCTGGCTCGGTATCGCCTACGTGATTAACGGCGTTGTGTTTGTGCTGATTACGCCAGCGTGGAAGATTAGCTTCCATAGTGGGGTGGCAGCGGGGTGTGTAACGGCGCTGGCATTGTTGGTTAACGTTCAATTTGCCTGGCTGTTCCTGCTGCTGCCGCTGATTGCATGGGCGCGAGTTCATCGCAAGCGGCACACGGTTCTTCAGACCGTTGTCGCTGCGATTCTCGCCGTGGCCAGTACAGTTATGGCGATTCAGTTGTCCTTATGACAAGTATCATACAAGACTTCCCGGCACTCTGATTTTTTCATTCAGACACTGAATTCTGTTCATTTTTCACTTGACACCACCGCAGATTTCGTCCAAAATAGAATCGTTACATTTCACGCTGTTGTGGCTGGGCATGACGACCGAGGAAGGAGTTCCATTATGGCAGATTTCCCAATTGTGGATACGCATATTCATCTATGGGACCCGAACGTTTTGAGATATCCGTGGCTGGAAGACACGCCGTTTTTGAACAAACCCTACCTTTTGGAGGATTATCGAAAGGCTTGTGGACCAATTGATGTAGACACGATGGTTTTTGTGCAGTGCGATACCCACCCCGATGATAGCTTGAAGGAGGCCGAGTGGGTCGCCTCACTCGCGAAAGTGGATGCGCGGCTGAAGGGAATTGTGGCGTGGGCGCCCCTTGAGACAGGAGAAGGTGCGAGAGCCCACCTTGAGAAACTGACTGAAAATCCAGCGGTCAAAGGAATTCGCCGCCTCATTCAATCCGAAAGCCTGGAGTTCTGCTTGCAGTCGGACTTCATTAAAGGGGTGCAGATGCTTGAGGAATTCGGGTTGAGCTTTGACATCTGTATCTATCATCCGCACCTTGCCAATACGATTGAGTTTGTCAAACAGTGTCCGAATGTTCAATTCATACTAGATCACATCGGGAAACCCGACATCAAGAACCAGCTTTTTGAACCGTGGAAGCGCGAGATTAAGACGTTGTCATCGCTCCCCAATGTGCACTGTAAAGTTTCCGGTCTGGTCACGGAAGCCGACTTTGAAAAGTGGACGCCGGAAGATCTGAAGCCCTACATCGATCACGTTATCGACTGTTTTGGTTTTGATCGCGCAATCTACGGCAGCGACTGGCCCGTTGCCGCGCAGGCAACCGAATATCCGAGATGGGTCGAGACCTTAGCGAGGGCGGTGGAGGGGTGTTCCGACGATGAATTGGGAAAACTGTTCCATGACAACGCCATTCGCTTCTACAGACTATCGTAAAGGAGTAAAACTATGGGAACAACGCATTGCTTCCAGGCGAGTCATCTGCACGCGATAACACGGCAACTGCTGATGGCAGCCAGTACACCCCGCCATATCGCCGACGAGGTGGCGGGCATCCTGATCAACGCCAATCTCGCCGGCCACGACTCGCACGGGGTACTTCGCTTGCCCGGTTATTTGCGCAGCATCGAAGATGGCGGGCTTGTCCCGGCTGCTGAACCGGCGTTTGTCAACGAAACTGCCAACACGGTGCGTGTTGACGGAGGTCACGGTTTTGGACACTACACCGCTCGAAAGGCGATGGAGCGCGGAATCGAAAAGACAAAGGAGGCAGCCGTCTGCGGTATGAGCCTCGTTCGTAACGAACATATTGGGCGGCTTGGGGAATATGCAGAGCAAGCTGCCCGGGCGGGGCGTATCGGTATCATCACCTACGGTAACGGTGGAAGGGCCAGGGGAAGCACCGTGCCTTTTGGCGGCGCAAAGGGAGCACTGGGCACCAATCCCATCTCCGTCGGCGTGCCAACGGGTGACGACACCCCGTTTATCGTCGATTTTGCGACGAGTGTGATTGCCGGCGGAAAAATCCAGTTTGCCCACAGCAGGGGCGCCGACCTGCCTGAAGGGGCTATTGTAGATAAGCACGGCAATCCGAGCGTCAAAACGGCGGACTTTTACGATGGAGGTTCTCTGCTTGCATTTGGTCTGCACAAGGGCTACGCGCTCTCGCTGCTCACCTGTTTACTTGGGGGCCTGTCGGGCACCTTCGATGTTGAACAGGGCACCATGCGAGGCGTATTTATGCAGGTGATAAATATCGATGCCTTTACACCACTGGAGACTTACCAGCAGGGAGTACGCGCCTTCCTTGACGGTATCAAGTCCATACCGCCGGCCCCCGGCTTTGACGAGGTCCTCGTCCCCGGCGATTTTGAGCAGCGCTCCCGCCTCCAGCGTCTGGCTGACGGCATCGAAGTGCCGGATGCAACTTACCAGCAGCTTCAGGAATGGGCAGAAAAGTCGGACGCCTCTCTCAGCGAAGAAACGGTCGAACCCGCTGATGTGCAGCGATATCAAGTTAGTGGAACGTGATATGTAAAAGAAATTGAAGATTGTGACTGAAAGGAATCCTGTAAGGGAAGATTGAACATTGAAGATTCATTCAAGCGGCATTCCACCTTTGGAGGGACAAGTTCCCGTAGGGACGTGCAGACCAATACAAAGTCCTCGACTGAGAGGATGCCAATAGAAAATATTCAATTCCCCTCCATCCGCAAAGGAGTACACACGATGGTAACAACGCATTGCTTTCCAGCCAGTCATCTGCATGCGATGACACGAAAACTGTTTATGGCAGCGAGCACGCCCCGTCACATCGCCGACGCCGTGGCGGGTATCCTGATCAACGCCAATCTCGCCGGCCACGACTCACACGGGGTGCTTCACATCCCCGGTTATCTGCGTAGTATCGAAGATGGTGGAATTCGCCCTGCAACCGAACCGGTGTTTCTCAATGAAACAGCCAACGCATTTCGGGTTGATGGCGGGAATAGCTTTGGGCATTATATTGCACAGAAGACAATGGAGCGGGCGATTGAGAAGGCGAAGGACGCAGATGTCTGTGGAGTGAGCTTCGTTCGTACCGGACATATCGGCCGGCTCGGAGAGTATGCAGAACAGGCTGCGCAGGCGGGATGCATTGGCATCATCACTTTCGCTGGCGGCAGAATGACTGTGCCATTTGGTGGCGCGAAAGGTGCACTGGGGACCAATCCCATTTCCGTCGGCATTCCAACCGGCGATGACGCCCTGTTCGTTATCGACTTTGCCACAAGCATGATCGCCGCCGGCAAAATCGTCGTCGCCCAAAGCCGAGGTGTTGATCTGCCTGAAGGCTGCATTGTGGATAAGCACGGCAACCCCAGTGTCAAACCGGGCGATTTTTTCGATGGTGGGTCTTTGTTGACCTTTGGCATGCACAAAGGCTATGCACTCTCCCTACTCACGTGTCTGTTTGGTGGACTGGCTGGAACCTTCGATGTTGAACAGGGCATCATGGGGGGGACGTTCATGCAGGTCCTCAACGTTGAGGCATTCACGCCGATAAAGGCATATGAGCAGGGGGTGCGCGCTTTTCTGGACGGTATCAAGTCCATACCGCCGGCACCAGGTTTTGACGAGGTGCTCGTGCCGGGTGATTTTGAGCACCGTTCCCGCCTCCAACATCTTGCTGATGGTATCGAAGTGCCGGATAGCATCTATCAGCGCATCCAGGAGTGCGCGGAGAAGTTGAGCGTCTCCCTGAGTGAAGAGATTGTCGAAGCCGCCGACGTGGAACGATACCAACTGTAAACTGACACGCCCTAAGAAATTAGTTAACCCATCTCATCAACAGGGTTGTTCCGAATTAACCTACCCTTCCGACGTTCGCTTAAAAAGGAACAACTCTAATACCATTTCCAGTTCTAAAGGCTACGAACCTTGAAAAGGTTGCGAACCCTTTCAAGGTTCGTAGCCAATTGATTTAGAATTGGTATAACTTAACTCATTATTTAAGGAGAGCCAATCAATTATGGCAAAAACGTACTATTTGGAAGCGAGTTATCTGCACTCCGTTACGCGGAGAATATTTACGGCGGCCGGTGCGCCCCGTCACATTGCCGACAATGTTGCGGAAATTCTGGTCAACGCCAACCTCGCCGGGCACGACTCACACGGTGTGCTTCGCATTCCGGCGTATCTCCGGGGAATCGAATCGGGCCGGATGAACCCCGCTGTTGAACCGGAGGTGGTCCGGGAAACCGCCAACACCATGCTTTTTGATGGGAAGCACTGCTTTGGGCATTACACCGCTCGCCAGGCAATGAAGCGGACGATCGAAAAAGCAAAGGCGGCGGATGTCTGCAGCGCGAGTCTCATCAATACCGGGCACATCGGTCGGTTGGGGCAGTATGCGGAGGAAGCAGCCCGCGCGGGGTGTAT
>JAPUIP010000668.1 GCA_027296925.1 Candidatus Poribacteria bacterium
ATTGGGGTATCTACAGACTCACGCCGCACGGCAAAATCCTTAACCTGATGCCAATGGGGCTCCCCTCTGTATCTCCCCCTTGGCAACGCACGACGAAGGCCGGTTAAACTATCTTTCGGACTATTACAGAAAATTTGAAACCGCCTATGAGATTTTATTGGTGGACGTGGCTGATTTTCATTGTTCTTGCGGGATGTAGCGAGAATGGGGCTGAACAAGGCGACGAGCAAATAGCAGGGGCACCGCTGCCGCCGAAAATGCACCTGCATCGAGATGATGTCCCGGATGATCTGTGGGGCCCTGACGCGCTCACGGATGCGGACGGCATTTATATCGAATGGGAGGCGAATGCCGAAGCGGACCTTGCCGACTATCACATCCATCGTTCCATAAATCCGGACAGTGGATATGAACGAATCGATAGCGTTTCAGACACGGTAACGTTCTATGAAGATCTGAATGTAAAGCCCGAAACCAAATATTACTATCGCGTGACGGCAACTGACCGGGTCGGAAATGAAAGTCGAATGTCCGAAGCGGCCTGTTATACGCTGCTGCGTAAGTCCGTCTTGACGCATCCACCAAATCAGGCGATTCTGAACTCGCTGCCGACATTTCGTTGGTTTGGCATTGGTGAAACCGGATTTTACACGCTCCGCGTCTTCGTCAGCACCGGAGACACCGAAAATCCATTTCGAGAAATCTGGCACTATGAAACGATCGATTTTGATCAATTCGAGGTGACTTATAATCAAGATGGGACGGCAACCGAGTCTCTGCTGCCCGGCCGGGAATATCGCTGGCGCGTGGATTTTGAAGAGCGGGCAACGGTGGGTTCGGAATCAACCTGGCACTCTTTTCAGATGCAACCTTGATGGATAACCAACAACAGAAGGAGATGACTGCAATGAGCGGAACGGAAAAAGAATTATGGACAGACCCGCGTTGTACCTTGCTGACAAACCAGAAGTTTGGGCCATTTGTAAAGCTTGGCGCCGGGGATATCTTGACCGTCGAAGGCGCCGCTACCCTTGTCAGCGCGGACAACGGAACAACTTGGTCGGAACCACGTCCGATAGACGACGCCCCCGGTCCGGGAACGCCCAGTAGCAGCGGGGTGATGCTTCGGACGCATGAGGGCGTGATTGTCTTTGTTTACATGGACATGGCAAATTTCAAGTGGTCCTGGGATGAAGATCGTCGCGAAGCCGCCGAAGATGTCAGCCTCAATGTGTGGGCGATCCAAAGTCCTGACGAGGGAATCACCTGGACTGGGCGGCAGCAGATCTTCGATGGTTACTGCGGCGCGCTCATCCACATGATTCAGACCAGCAGCGGTGAAATCGTCGTGCCGATTCAGCGGCTGGTCCGCGATCCGTGCCGACACGCCATTTGTGTATACGTTTCCGCCGATAGTGGAACGACCTGGCAGCATAGTAATATCATCGACCTCGGCGGGCACGGGCACCATGACGGCGCGATGGAGCCGACGCTGGTCGAGCTTTCTGATGGTCGGTTGTGGATGCTCATCCGGACCAACCTCGGCCGGTTCTGGTCCGCATACTCAACGGACAAGGGGCTGTCGTGGCGGGTGATTCGACCCTCTGACATCGATGCCAGCAGCGCCCCGGCTGCGATGATTCGTCTTGCCAGCGGCCGCCTGGCGTTGGTATGGAACCGCTTTTATCCTGAAGGCGCGACGGATTACCCACTCCGCGGCGGCGACGGCAATTTGTCGGCGGTACCGACGAGTTGGCATCGCGAGGAGTTGTCGCTCGCGTTTTCGGATGACGACGGGTGCACCTGGTCTAAGCCGGTGGTTATCCTCCGCATGAAAGGCGGCGGCCCATCGTATCCACATCTCTTTGAACCCGAACCCGGCGAACTTTGGATTACGACGCAGTTCAGAGACAAAGTGGCCATGTGTGTGAGGGAATCGGATTTCGTATAATAACTAATGGTGATAGTTTTGAAACCATAGATCCAGTCATAGCAAAGATCCATTTTTTGCGAGGTCGAAAATGTCAATTCTACGATCCTTGTGGGGACTGCATCTTCGTCAACTAGCACCAAAGGTTATTAGACTATACATCATTTACGGCGTGGCAGTCATGGGGTTAATCACGGCAAATCCTTCTGCTGCTGCAAGGGTACAGAGGGTGGTATCTGCACAGACGAAGTGATCGACGCCATGACGACTATCCACATCAATACTTTCATTGTCTGCCTCCATTGCATATCTGAGGTTCTCGGCTCCCATCGTACAGCCGCTCTTCTTTCATCCTTCGGGAGCGGTCGTAATAGGTCCAGAGATCTTCCAGCGCAAACTCGCGTTCAATGTCCTCCACCGATACATCTTCCATCAATGACTCCATGACAAACGTCGCCTCTGGTCGCAGGATTGAAAACCTCACCCCAGGACCATACTTCGCCTCGATAGGCGCCCGCTTTCTCCAGATACGCCACCATCTGTTCCCGGTTGGATTCCACACTGCCGTATCCACCGCCAGGAAATGAAATGCTCAACAGTCGTGCCTTTTTCATGGTTCGCTCCCCTCTCAAAAAATTGCCGTTTTGGAATAAATCGCTGCCTATGTCAGCACTGGACAACCCCACTTATGCCGGCAGCCACCTTTCATAAAACCGTTGCCAGTTGCGATACATCACGTTGGCGATATCCTCCTGCGCATACCCGCGCGTATCAAGAATCCCCGCGATTTTCTGATAATCCGCCACCGTGTCGATTTCGTAAGGGGCGCCGTCTTTCCCACCCTGGCCATCCGTGTCGCCACCAATCGCGGCGTGCTGCGAATTGCCTGCCAACTGGCACACATGATCCATGTGATCCACCAGATGCGCCAGGGTAACAGCTTCTCTCGGAAACCGAGTCCGACGGGGCGGAATATCCCCACCCCAATCCAGGTCTCCTTCCGCATACAACATCCACGTATCCATTGACGCGCCGATAACCCCGCCGCGTTCCAGGATGGCTTTCAATTGTTCGTCAGAAAACTGTCGCTCCCCGGGCGTCAAGGCGCGGCAATTTTGGTGGCTTGCCATCACCGGCCCGGAGAACAGATCCAACGCCTCCCAGAACGCTTCGTCGGCGGTATGGGTGAGATCGAGAATCATGCCCAGCCCTTCCATCTCGCGCAGGAGCGGCTTGGCGGGAGGCAGCAGACCGCCGGGCCGGCCTGTCCCGTGGGCGTAAGTGCTGATGCCGTAATGAGCCAGGTTCACCGTGCGCAGTCCACTCTCCCACCATTCGTGCACATGTTCTGGCCAAAGAATGGGGTCCGCTCCCTCCATACCGAGAACCATGCCAACTGGCAAATCCTCATAGTGCGTCGCTTCCAA
>JAPUIP010000669.1 GCA_027296925.1 Candidatus Poribacteria bacterium
ACCGGTAATCAATACTTTACGCTTTGGCATATAACGGTTTCCTTTCTCTTGCGCTTTATAGCGATTGGGTTAGGCTTCACGTATGTGAATCCGGGCGCCCATCCGCAGCCATCCGATTGCCCCCTCCGGCTTTCGGATGATATCTAACAGCGTTCCCTTAGCGTGACCATCCAGCGCCAGCAGACGATCTTCCTCACACCGGGCAAGTGACATCGGCGGTGGCGCCGGCGGCGGGGGAACATCTTGGGTAGGAAAACCACCCTTGGGCGTGTATTGGGCAATCAGCTTTCCGCCCAGGATGCCGAGCTCGACATCCCCAAATGGGCGACGATAGCGTCCGACATAGGGCGCCAATTCTGCTTCGGATGATTCGATGGGCTTGGGTTCAGGCACCTCCAGCCCCAAGTACTCCTTCAAGGCCCAGCGGCCGACCTCGCCAGTTACAGCGCCGCCTCGATCGGCATTGGTGAGAATAGCGATAGCGAAATCATGCTCAGGAATCAACCTGAGGAAAGAAACCTGGCCCACCGTGCCCCCACCATGCGAGAGTTGGCGAGTCTCTCCTATTTCATCGGTCGCCCAGGTCAACCCCCATGCGCTCCCACCCCAAACGGTCACCCGCGGCGTGTGCATCCGGGACAGCGATTCCGACGAGAGCAACTGGGTATCGTCTTCCGTCTTGCCATCACCGAGGTGAAAGCGCGCATAACGGAGCAGATCTTTCACATCGCAGACAAGCCCTCCGGCGGCATAGGCGGCACGCGGTAACGGCCATGGACGGGCGACCTTCGCGCCTTCATCTGCGTTCTCATGCCCTACCGCAAAGCGATGGGTCATCACATCACCCGCATCCAAGTAACAATGCTTCAAACCGAGCGGTTCAAGAACCAACTCCCGCAACGCCGCTTGATAGCTTTTTCCGGTCACGACCTCAATGATATGGCCAGCAAGGTAGAAACCGGAATTGTTATAGGAAAAGACCGTGCCAATCGGGGCAAGCTGTTCCAGGTCAGCCATGTTTGCGACGTACTTGGACGAGGCATCGTCGCCGGCGCTGTTGTCATCAAAAAAATCGCCGGCCCAACCGCCGGTATGGGTAAGCAGGTGGAAAATCGTCGCCTGGGAAGCAGCCATTTCATCAGCGACCTTGAAAGACGGCACATACGTTCGCACCGTTGCGTCCAGATCCAGCTTACCCATTTCCACGAGCCGCATGATGGCCGTGCCAGTGAACGTCTTGGTGATCGACCCAATTTGGAAGAGTGTCTCGTCCGTCACGGACAGCGGGTGATCGACGTTGGTCACACCGAAACCGGCTGTGGCGGTCACACCTTTATACAATACGCCCACAGCCACACCAGGGACGTCCCGTTTTTTTATAAGTGCGTCAACAGACTTGCAGAGGCGAGCCCACTTTCCTTCATGATCATTCGCCATCTTCTTTGCTCCTTATTCGTCAGGCATACCGATGATCTGCACCCACATAGATTGGTTTCCAACCGTATACGTTTCCAAAGGCGAAAGCGCACCGGTTTGCCTATCGATCCGGTAGGAAGCGAGCCGGCCCGAGGCCTGACCACCGGCGAAAAGGAAGTTTCCTGTCGGATCGACGGTGAAGGCTCTCGGAACCGCTTCCGTCGGCTGTTGCCCCAGCGCGGTCAACTGACCGGTGGCGTCGTCGATTGCGAACTCGGCGATGCTGTCGTGACCGCGGTTTGAAACGTACAGGAATTTCCCGTTGGGGGTCATGTGGATTTGCGCACAGGAATTTTCCCCATCGAAATCATCGGGCAACGTTGAGAGGGTCTGCAACGGTGCCAGGGTACCGGCTGAGGTATCAAAGTGATAGGCGGTCACACTCGACCCCTGTTCATTCGAGAAATAGAGGACATCTTTGTTCGGATGAAAGCAGAAGTGACGTGGACCGGCGCCCGCTTCCGGGATGACCCTGGGAACGGCGTTGGGCGTCAGTGCACCGGTGTTTTCATCAAACACAAATTGAAAAATGAGGTTGGGCCCCGCAGTGTGAGGGACAAAGACAAACCTATTGGATGCGTCTGTCTGGATGCAATGCGCCCTTTCGGCGGTGGAAATTGATGCGATAACCTGACTGCCGACACTCTTGTCCTGGCCGATGGGATGCACGGTTACCTTCCCAGCACCATAATAGGCGGAGAGTAAAAAGTTGCCGTTTCGATCCGTCGCCATGTAGCACGGGTCGGCATCCAAGGAGGCCGTCCCAATCGCCGATAGACTCCCCGTACTTTGGTCGATGCGGAAACTTGAAATTTCGCGGGTGGATCGGACACCGGCATAAAGGAATTTGCGGTCCGGGGAAACTGCGAGCGGTCCAGGAGAACCGCCGACTGCAACATCTTCCTGGAACACGAGTTGCCCCGTATCCGCGTCCATATTGAAGCGCGAAATTTTGTTCTCTGATCCGACAACAATGTAAGCGTGATATCTCATTTTAATTTCCTCCCCTTTTGAGTTTTTATACCCAATCCACTTGAGACGAGTGACCTGAGAAAAAACTATGTCCGGCGTGGATCTGTCCCATCTTGAAAAGTCGAATCTGTACTGCCCTTGTGCGATGAAGGCGCGAGTACTATATCACCATTCATAATACCGGGTCAAGCGAATTGATCGCTGAATGACTTTCAGGTGTCGGGCAAGATTCGCGACTACAGTTGCTCGAACTCGATAGCTTATACCATGAACGGATTGAAATTTTTCAGAAGAGTCAGGACGCCGATGAACGCGGATTTTCAGGAGACGTTAAAAGCGATAGCGACAAAATGGCACCGGCTCGGTTGCTTGCCAGGCGGGGGTTGCATGCGATTCCGGTCAAACTGATGTTTCCGTTTTTATCTGTGTATATCTCGTTCCGCAAGACAGATCGCCAAAAAAGTTTCAATGACCTCTGTCACAAAATGGGCTCATTGAAACCTACAAATGGTATTATAGGGCTTGCCGGTTTTCCCTCGATCAATCGAGCAACGACAAATCCACGGCTGGTAGCCATCGACAACGTCATTATCTTCATGTGACAAAGTCAAGGTAAATATGCTACCATTATTCCAGAGTTCACGCAAGATCTGTCATTGTTCATTTTAGGAGCTGGCTGGTGTGGGAACTTGCGCCGGAGCAAGCCGATTGGGGGTCCCATGAAATCCAGGTCTGTTTGGTGGAACAGGATGCGCGGCTCAGGGTTTCACTGGTGGTGCAGCATGTGGAGTTCTATATCAATTACAAATCAAGTGAATGTACATCATAGGGAGGACGCTCATGGAGTATCGTCAATTCGGAAATACTGGCATGCGGTTAAGCGCTGTGGGACTGGGAGGGCTGCTGGCGCATTATGAGGGCGTCTGCGGTCATCCGCCGCCCGATGAGAAACGACAGATTTACCTGCGGGCGGCCGAACTGGGAGTCAACCTGTTCGACATGGGTTATGGGGATGAGGTCCATATCCCAGTAGAGCTGAAGGGTGCTCGCGAGAATCGTTACTTCTCGTTGAAGGTCGGCGCGCCCCAGCCCGCGGAGCTCGAGGGTGTGGTCGAGAAGCATCTCAGGAACATACGTAGAGATGCAATCGATATCCTCCGCGTGCACCACTATGCGTACATGGAAAGTGATCAACTGGCCGAGCAGATCTCCCTGCTCAAACAGACGGGGAAGGTGCAATCGCTCTGTCTCATCCGCCACTTCCGCGCGGACCAGGGGGCCTACGTTGAACGCGGGCCGGAGCCCGAAGCTGACGCGGACCTGGTCATCTATAACTACGTGTGCCGTTGGCAGGCGCCGGGCATCGAACGCTCCGCCAAGGCCGGGAAAGGCGTCCTGATAATGAAAGCGCTCGGCAGCCAATGGCTGAGTTGGGCGGATAAAACGCAAACGGACTGGACGCAGGCGACAAAGGAGACCATCGTGAAACTATCCCCCCGGGGAGAGGGGATGCGCAGCGACTTGGAGCTCGCGTATCCGATCATCGCCGGTCCATGGCACGAACTTGCCGAGCCGGGGGAAGATATTCCACGGACGAACCGGGCGGTGCGCTGGGTACTGGAAAACCAAGCGGTGAGCAGCATCTTGGTGGCATTTGCCAGCGTTGCTGAGTTAGAGGAAGCTCTGGTGTAATACGCATCTACGGTTCAGTCATTTGCCAAAGTCAAACTGAGCTCACCAATTTTTGGGTTCTCTTTTTTTCTGAAGCATGCTATAATCTGGGCGATTTCAGGCAAAACCAACAAAAGCTACGTCGAGGAATCTCCGGAGGAGGGAAATGCATGATTGATTGTCACTACGTTGAGCCGACCACGGTTGACGAAGCCTGCAGGTTGTTAGCCGAACATGGCGACGGCGGGATGGTTGTTGCGGGAGGACAGGTTCTTAGCCTATTGCGGTATCACGGATTAATCGAGCCGTCATGCCTGGTCAGTCTCCAGCATGTTGCCGGGTTGGACGGCATCACCGCCGAGGAGGAGGGTGTGAAAATTGGTGCGATGGTGACACTGCACCGACTGGAAAGTGTAGGCCAAGAGCACCCAACACTGTGGGCGCTGAGCGAGGCTGTCAAAAACATCGCGGATAGACAAATCCGCAACCACGGAACACTGAGCGGCAACATCTGCGCGGCGCATCAAGCAAGTGATATTAACACAGTCTTAATGGCGCTTAACGCCTCAGTAAAACTGGTCAACCCCAACGGCGAACGCATCGTCAATCTGCACGATTTTGTCACGGACGCGTTTACCACGACCGCCGAACCGGGCGAGTTATTGACGGAGGTCATCGTCCCGCACTTTGCCACACCACGCTCGGCGGCTGCCTACCACAGGTTCGCCCTGCGCGCCGGTGATTATCCGGTCGTCAGTGTCGGCACGTTCGTCAGCCTTGATGAGGCAGGGCTATGTCTGGAGGGGCGTATTGTTCTTGGCAACTGTCTTGGCGCGCCAACCCACGCCGCCGAGGCAGAGCAGCGACTTCAGGGATGCAACGTCGTTCAAGACGACCAATCGCTTGCCGAAGCCGCCAACCTCGCTGCCGCCAATGTTACCCCATGGGATGAGCCGATGGCGTCGGGGGAATACAAAAAGGACCTCGTCAGCGTACTGACGCGGGAGGCGTTAACGGAGGCCGTGGCAAGCGCTGTTGCGGTAAAATGAGAACAGACGATTGGAGGGGTTTTAATGAAATATCCACTGTCGTTGACCGTCAATGACGAAAACTATGACATCCTCGTTGAGCCTTACCATACCTTGATGGAGGCAATTCGTGATGGGGTTGGGCTAACGGGGACCAAGTGTGCCTGCGATGATGGACGCTGCGGTGCTTGCACGGTCTTATTGGATGGAACGTTGGTGAAATCCTGTTTGGTGCCTGCGTTACAGGCGCAGGGCAAATCGGTCTTGACCATCGAAGGGTTGGGGACACCTGATAATCTGCACCCGCTGCAGGTTGCGTTTCTTGAACACGGTGCCGTGCAGTGCGGTTACTGTACCCCAGGGATGCTGCTGACCGCGAAGAATTTACTGGACGAAAACCCGGATCCGACTGAAGAAGACATCCGCACCGCGCTCCGCGGAAATTTGTGCCGTTGCGGGGTTTATACCCATGCGACACAAGCGATTCTGAGCACGGCGAAGCGTGATACAGCTTAGGACAATGGTTGCTCGCGAATAAGGAGGCAATTATCTATGAACGTGGTTGGAACTTCAATCAAGCGCATTGATGGAATTGAGAAAGTCACTGGAATGGCGCAATACACGACGGACATTGTGCTGCCGCGCATGATTCACGCGAAAATCCATCGCAGTCCGTTGGCGCATGCGAAAATCCTGGGTATTGATACCAGCAAGGCGGAACAACTCCCCGGGGTGCGCGCCGTCGTCACTGCCGCGGATCTGCCCGATGTCCGTTTGGGCATCCTGACGCTGGATGAACATCTGCTTGCTCACGATAAGGTCCGCTTTGTCGGGGAACCGGTTGCGGCGGTCGCGGCGGATACGCCGGAGATCGCGCGAGATGCATGTGACCTGATTGAGGTCGAATACGAGGAACTTCCCGCGCTCTTTGACCCGGAGGAAGCGATCAAATTAGATACGCCCGTGGTACTCCACGAAGAATACGACGAATACGAAAAGTTGATCGAAATCGCCGAGATGGACGAACGCCCGGCAAATCTTTGGCAAGCCTATCGAATCCGTCACGGCGACATTGACGCCGCATTCAAGAAAGCTGAGGACGAAGGCGGATTCATCCTCGAAAATCGTTACGAGACCGGCTACGTCCACACGGCGTGCATGGAGCCGCACGGGGCGGTGGCACAATGGAGTTCCGACGGTGCGCTGACCGTTTGGGCTGGGGGACAGTCGCCTTATATTGCACGCGACGGCTTGAGTCGTGCACTCAACCTGTCACCGTCCAAAGTCCGCGTGATCATCCCGGTTGTCGGTGGCGCGTTCGGTGGCAAGTTGACGGTCAAAGAGGGCGCCATCGCTGCTGCGCTCAGCCGCAAAGCACGTCGTCCGGTCAAGATCGTCTTGACGCGTGAGGAGGACCTCTCTGCCACGACGGCACGCACACCATTCATCTTCTATATTAAAGATGCTGTGGGCAAAGATGGCACCCTGCTGGGACGTAAAGTCACCTCGATTTTCTGGGGTGGCGGTTACAGCGGCGAAGGCATCCTCAAACCCATTTTCTCCACGCATCTCTATCCTGGCTCCTATCACCTGCCGGCGCTTTGGGTGGATTCCTACGGTGTTTACACGAATCGCACGATTGGTGGCGCATTGCGAGGCTTTGGCTGCGCGGAGTCGGCTTGGCCCGTTGAGACCCAGATGGACATCATCGCGGAAAAATGCAATATAGACCCCGTGGAATTGCGCATGAATAACCTGCTGACCGAAGGCGAGCGCACCGCTATTGCCATGCCAGTGCACGCATTCAGCGCGCATGAATGCCTGAACAAGTGCGCCGAGGCGATGGATTGGGGCACCCCCAGCGAACAGCCCGGACACCCGTGGTATCGCGGCAAAGGTATCGCTTTGGGCAATAAGTATTCCTTTGCGCCAACCGCTTCGAGCACCGAGTTAAAGGTCCACGAGGACAACTCCTATGAACTGCGAACCAGCGCCGTCGATTTGGGGCAGGGCGCCTATACCATCCTGACGCAGATCGTCGCCGATGAGTTTGGCGTTGATATCGATAAGATTAAAATCGTGACGCCGGACACCGCGATTACCCCCTTCGATCATGTCGCGGGCTCCAGCCGGCAGACCTTCAACACCGGCAACGCAACGCGCCTGTCATGCAACGATGCCAAACGCCAGATGCGCGAACTCGCCGCCCCGAAGCTGGAGATTAATCCTGACGACCTGGACGTTTCCGGCGGACGCATCTTCGTCAAGGGGTCCCCTGATCGGTTCATCGCAGTCGAAGATCTGTTTGTCGTCGAGATGCTCGCGGGCAAACGTCCGGCAGATGCCGAGGTTATTGGGAAGGGCACTTGGGAAGTCACCGCCAGCCCCCATGACCCGAATACCGGGCAAGCCGAGCACCCAATGGCTTACATGGGACACGGTGCGCAGGGAGCGGAGGTCGAAGTCAACGTCGAGACCGGGCAGGTGCGCGTGCTCCAGTTCGCCTCGGCAATTGACGTCGGCAAGGCGATGAACCCGCAAGGGGTTGAGATGCAGAATTTCGGTGGCGCATGTATGGGCATTGGCATCGCGTTACACGAGGACATGCGCTTTGACGAGAACGGACAGATGACTAACGCCAACTTTGTGGACTACAAAATTCCCACCGCCGTCGAGATGCCGCTGAGCAAATACATGAAGTCGATTATTGTTGAAGTACCTCACCAGGAGGGGCCTTACGGCGCAAAAGGCGCGGGTGAAATCGTGGTCGTGCCGACCTCACCTGCACTTGGCAATGCAATTTACAACGCGGTTGGGGTGCGCATCTGGGCACAGCCCCTCACCCCAGAGAAGATTGTCAAGGCCTGGAAGGAGAAGCAAGCGGCTTCAAGTGGCTCTTAAGCTGTGTTGCGGAGTTGAAGAGAGCCCGGTCCGATTCTCGGACCAGCACGGTAGCCTTGGCCTCCCTTTCCCCGTTGAATGGTGTGTTGGGTTAAGCCGCGGCCACTAATACCAAATTCTGTTTGAAAATATCGCATTAGACAAAGCGGTCGGTGGGCGGTGCCCCATATGCAACAAGGCAAGGTTTTTGCCATACCCGGCGACTTGCCCCGGATACCGACCCCTTCAGGGGTCGGAGCCTCATGAGCAACCTCCAGCGGTGGTGTTCA
>JAPUIP010000067.1 GCA_027296925.1 Candidatus Poribacteria bacterium
TATCCCAGATAATGTCATTCTGAGTGATAAGCCTGTCCTGCCTGTCCCGAGCCCCTCAAAGTTCGGGACAAGCTTTCGAGGGGAGCGAAGCCGAAGGGAAGAATCTCTTATCCACAAACGGAGATTCTTCACCCCACGGGATTCCCTTCGGTCACTGCGTTTCAGAATGACTGTGGAATAGATATTTATTTCCATGTCCCTAAAACTGAGGAGGACTTTTCAATGCTGAAATCTATCGATGAAGAGGTGCTCAAAGCTGCCCAGGCGATTCCGTATCCAGCAGAACTCTATCGCTTCGATGCTGTTGCGGAAGGGCTCTGGGGTGGCTTTGCAGCCGTGACAGATGAGCATGTGCAACGCTTTCATGAACAGGGGTATCTCGTCGTCCACGATGCATTCAGTCCAGATGAAGTGCAGGAAACATCGGAAGGACTGCTATACTTGATGGACGGTGAGCATCCGGATTTTCGTGGGGTTCAATTTGAACCGAAGGTGGTTAAACACAAGTCCGCGTTTTCCGCTGAGGAGAGACGCGACGCCATCCGCAAGATCTTCCGCTTTGTGGAATATGAGCCGCGGCTGAAGGCAATGTCGGAGCATGCAGGGTTGCTCGCCGTCGCGCAACGTTTGATTGGGGAGAAGCCGACGCTCTTCCAGGATATGGCGCTGATTAAACCGCCGATGATCGGCTCAGAGAAGCCGTGGCATCAGGACTGCGCCTACTTCAATCTACCCCTTGAGACAACGGTCGTCGCCGCTTGGATTGCCCTGGATGAAGCCACCCCCGACAATGGCTGCATGCACATTATCCCCGGCTCGCATAGAGAAGGGCCGATGGTACATTTCAAACGCCGCGACTGGCAGATCTGCGATACGCATGTCCCCGTCCATCGAGATGTGATGGTGCCTCTCAAGCCGGGGGGATGTCTGTTCTGGCACGGATTATTGTATCACGGTACGCCCGCGAACCGATCGAATCTACGTCGTCGTGCGCTTCAATTCCATTATAGCCCCGAAAGCAGCGAGAGTCTCACGACCGGGGAACGGATGGAAATATTCGGTAGTGAGGGGAAGGATGTCGATTGCTGATTCCGAAAGTGGTTACGGTGTTCCACAAGACTGCATTCGGCATCGTCCCTCGACGTAACACAAATTAACATTTGATGACCATAGGAGGTTTTCATGCTAACGAAAGAGAAAGTTGCCGCTTATCACCGAGATGGCTATCTCAAGGTCGAAGGGCTCTTCACACCGGACGAGGTGGAAGAGCTCGGATCCGAAATGGTTCGGATTATTGGGGAATGGGGTCAGGAGACCATTGGTTGGCGCGGCCCGTGGCGGGACCAATACCTGCCGGAAGATGAGCGCCAGAATACGAAGGCGGTCTTCATGCACAACCCCCATTTTTATTCAGCCGCCTGGGGGCGCGTGATCTTCCACGAACGTCTGGTGGGTTGCGTGCGAGATCTGATTGGACCCAGCATCCAATGGCACCACACGGTTCTGCATGCCAAACCGCCGGAGTTGGGCACACCCTTCCCGATGCACCAGGACTATCCCTTCTACCCCCATGACGGTCTGGATTTTGTCGATTGTTTGGTCCATCTGGACGATACGCCGCTTGAGAGCGGTAGCCTCTGCGTCGTGCTGGGCAGCCACAAAAACGGCGGGCTGGAACACATTATGGGACCAGACACGGCGCCGCACCTTCCGACGGACGTGTACCATCCGGACAAAGTCGAATCCATCCCAATTCCCGCAAAGGCGGGTGATGTGATTTTCTTCAGCTACTGCGTGATTCATTGGTCGAATGTGAACCGGACGAATCAGTGGCGAAGGTCTGTCCGTTTTGGTTATCACGACTCGGCGATGCGGCCTGTCGGCAGAGATGAGAACGACCCTTATCGGATCGATCCCAATAACATCCTGGAGCGCAATAACAACATTATCGTCTCGGGCTTTAAGGAAAGTCCGGATGCGACTGCCTAATCGAGTGCAGTTCGGTGGCAATGTTTAACCCGCTAAAGCGTAGGAGTCCGATTCTCGGACGATGCGAGGGTCTTCGACCTTTTTGTCAACGCAGATTACAGTACAGGATACGAGTTTTTCACTTATGAACCCAGGCGCCTTGAACTGAAGTTCTCCACCCGCGTGGAAGTGAAATGCCCGTTAGGGTGCTTGCCCCGAACTTTGAGGGGGCAGCCGACCTGGCTCAAAGCCAAAGTCGTCTGAAGACGACTAAAACGAACAATCCGAGTCCACTTCAGTGGACTTGAGCTATCAGCCCGATCTTTAGATCAGGGCTAAGTGAAAAAGTCGTATACAGGAGAAGATGCAAAAGGAGTTATTCCCAGATGTTGACCGCAGCCTTGACCGACGAGCGGGCGTGGCGTGCAAGGACTATTGATGATACCGATTTTTGGTACTACACCTTGTCCGGCGACTGCCTATCGGCGTTTGAAGCGTTCATTCAAAAGCTTCGGCGCCAACCCCGCCCAATAACGGATATACGGATTTCGGAATCATTATTTGACTCCTGCAGCGAATGCCTTCAACCGGTCCTCGCTGCGCTCAATGCAGGACGAGGTTTTGCGATTATAGAGCGAGTTCCCTTCGAACGGTACACGGTTGAAGAAGCTCAAGCGATGTACTGGGTGATTGGTCAGTTCCTTGGCATTCCCTTCGAGCAGAATATCCAAGGAACGCTGCTGTACGATGTGCGGGATACCGGCCAGCGCGTAACCGAGGGGGCCCGTTTTTCCGTGACGAACGCCGAGAGTTCGTTTCACGTGGACAATTCCTTCGGCGATTCAATTCCCGACTTTGTCGGGTTGCTCTGCCTACACACCGCAAAATCGGGTGGACAGAGCCAGCTTATCAGCGCTTGTGCGCTCCACAACGAATTGCTGGCGAATCATCCCGACGTCCTCGAAACGCTTTATCAATTATTCTGTTTTGATCGACGCGGGCAGTTCGAAGCAGGCCAAGCGCCGACTTCTCAATACCCAATCTTCCAATGGGATGGGCGTGAGTTGACTATCCGATATTTGTACTACTACATTCAGGTCGGCCACGAACGGGCACGGCAAGCACTGAATCCAGAGCAGGAAAAAGCTCTGGGCGTATTGGAAGGGCTACTTCGTCGTCCTGATTTCAGGGTAGAATTTAGCCTGGAGCCCGGGCAGATGCTTTTTACCAACAATCGCTGGATTCTTCACAATCGTACCGCATTTGAGGATTATCCAGACCCCAAACGCCGGCGTCATTACGTGCGCCTCTGGCTCCGTAGGAAGGGTTAGAGGAAAGATAGGAGATCGAATCTATGACCGATTATCGTTTCAAACTGGGTATGTACCTTCCCGAATTGCGCCTGCCCTTTGACGAGGCATTGGCGAAGGCAAAGGAAATCGGCGCGGAATATGTGTGGTTCAATAGTCTACCCGACGAACCGCCCATCGCTGAGATGAGCGATGCCGAAGTAGATCGGATGGGGGACCGCGTCGCCCGGCACGGCTTGAAGATATTCCTGCTCAGTGCCGGAAACCCCTTCAAGCAGATTCACCTGACAGACCTATCCCTGGAGACCATGCCCGAACATCCGGACTTTCGCAAGGACTTCGACGACCTTGTCCGTGCCATGCAGATCGCCGCCCAACTGGGCGTGGATGCAGTCAACGCCTTTACGTTTGCCTGGCCTGGCGAATACACGGCGGGAAAGCCGACATGGCCGATGCGCTGGATGACGCGAGGCGGCGTTATCGCTGATATTGACATGGAGAAGTGGGTAAAAGCGTTCTCGATGGTAGCGGAGCAGGCGGAGCGTTACGGTGTCGATGTTGCGCTCAGCATGATGCCCTGGAACTACACCAATACAACAGGCAACTTTCGCCGTCTCGCCGAACAAGTCGGCTCCCAGCGAATCAAGGTCATGTGGGGTCCCGCTGATAACATGAACTGCGGTGAGTACGATGTGGCGACAGCCGGCTTCCAGAATATACGTCCTTACCTGCACGGACTTCATCTCAAGGACCTGCACGTCATTGACGGTCTGCATCTTAATTTTGAGTACCGTCCCCTTGGCGAAGGCGACGTCGATTACCTGACAGTGTTGCGAAATCTACGCGACCATCGCTGTGATGCGGTGCTTTCGGTCGCCACGCACTTCGTTCCACCCAGCGGCTCGTCCGAAGAAGCGATGCGCATCAATTACGCCAATCTCAGGGCGCTTATCCGCAAGGTAGAAGCAGAAGGGTGATGCGAACCAAGGAAAATACGGTATGAACAACACAACAGGATTCGTTAAATTATGAATTCATACGAAACCAAACTTTTTGTTAACTCACATGCGCTTGGAGACTACGGTTCGGCGCAGCAGGCGCTGCTGAACCGGGACGCCTTTGCGAATGTGAACTCCGAAGTGACGAGCTGGCCGGGGTATGAGCCAACATCGCTGATTGCGCTCAACGGTCTGGCCACCGCCAACGGTGTCGGCGCCCTGTGGTGCAAGCACGAGGGTTACCGCTTTGAAGTGGGCAGCTTCAAACCCACCGGCCCGGCATACGCCATGCTAGGGGTGCTGAAAAGCGAGATAAAGAGAACCATCGGTGTCAAAACGGTGACAACACAGGATCTGGTCAATCGCACGTTTGAATCTGTGACGCGGGAGATTGTCGTCTCCGCAGCGACGTCCGGCAATCACGGACGTGCGTTGGCATGGGGTGCTCGCATGTTCGGTTGCCGGTGCGTCATCTACATGAGTGACGGCGTCAGCGCAGGTAGGGAGCACGCCATCGCAGCCTATGGCGCGGAGGTGGTACGGGTGCCGGGGAGCTATGACCGGGCGTTGGAACGCTCGCATGCGGACGCCGAGGCGTTGGGCTATTTTGTCATTTCGGATTACGAATCCGTTGACTATCCGCACGTACCGCGCGACATTATGCAGGGCTACGCGATGGTGGCGGACGAGGTCATCCAGCAGTTTACCGGACATCCGCCGCCCACACACGTTTTCGTCCCCGGTGGCGGTGGCCGATTTGCTGGAGCGATCTGCGGGCATTTATGGGAAGCGTACGGGCGCAACCGGCCGCGGCTCATTGTTGTAGAACCCAATACGTCAGCATGCCTGTACCAGAGCGCGGTGGAGGGGCACGCGGTAACGCTTAGTGATGACGGCAAATCAGTGATGGATGGGCTCGTGGTCGGATCGGCATCGCCCCAGGCGTGGACTATCCTCAGCGCGGGCGCCTTCGCCTTCCTGACCATCCCTGACCAAGCGGCGATTGACGCCATGCGGCAAGCATCGCAAGGCGTCGGTGGTGATCGCCCGGTGGTCATCGGTGACACGGGAATTGCGGCCTGGGCGGGATTTCTCGCTGTAGCCCGCGATGAAAGCCTGCGTCAGCAACTTCGGCTTGACTCCGGCAGCCGGGTTGTCGTCATTGCGACCGAAGGTGCGACCGATCCGCAAGTCTACGAGGACATCGTTGGCGCCAGTCCGGAAGCGGTATTGGCGAAGTTGAACGCCTGAAAGAGCAACACGTTTTCTCAAAGCAAGTTAACTGTTCTCCAGGTTATGAGCTCGCCCACATCAATATGAAATGAGGAGGTCAGCAGACCATCATGACAGTATCTGTATGGCAGGAAATACCCGAGCCGATTCAAGCGGAGCATGACGACGTCGTCATCGGCGCCGGCATTGTAGGTTCTTACACCGCCACGTGCCTTCGAGAACGTGGTCGGGATGTGGCGTTGGTGGATGCGCGGTTTCCCGCGGCTGGGGCATCCGGGCGTAACGCCGGCTTTGTTCTGACCGCGCAGCGCGAGACCTATCCAGAGCTCATCAGGCAGGTGGGCCGCGAAGCGGCTCGCGAGATTTTGGCCATGGTACGCGATAACGTGACGCGGATGCGCACGCTGGCAAAAGGGTTCAACGTGCCGCTGGAGGAGGGTGCAATTCATCTGGCGGAGACGGCCGCCGAAGCACGCGAGTTGGAACACTGGGCTCGCGAACTCGAAGCAGACGGTACGACAGTTGAGTTTGCACATCGCGACCCTTATGGCACGGGATACGCCGCGATGATGCAAGTCGAAAACGATTGTATGGTGCATCCCGCGCGTCTGACGGAGGCGATTGCCGCCGCGTCCGGCGTCACGCTTTATGACCACAACGAGGTCTACGCGATTGAGCCGGCAAGCGATCACCTCATTGTCCGTGGACGTCGAGTGCACATCCGCTGTCGGCAGGTTTACATCGCTACCAACGGCTACAGCGCAGATCTGCATCCCTATCTGCGCCGCATCGTACGCCCGGTGCGAGGACAGATTCTCGTAACCACGCCGGTGCAGTGTATCCTCAGTGTTGCGGGCATCACCGAAAACCATTACTTCCGACAGCTCCCCGATGGGCGCCTGTTAATCGGCGGGGCGCGGGCGTTTTTTGAGGCACAGGAGTACACCGCCGAAGACACCGTAACGCCAAACCTGCACGTGAATCTGGCGAACTATCTGCGGCACTGGTTTCCAGACGTCGAATTTGAAATCGAACGGCAGTGGGCAGGCATCCACGGTTTCACGCCGGATCGTCGCGTCGCCATCGGTTTCATCCCGAACGAAAAGCGCATCGCCTTTGCCGTGGGATTCAGTGGCTATGGCAACTCGATTGGTCTCGTGGCCGCTGAGCGCATGGTGGAGTTGGCGATGGACGATCGGGATGCCGGGCCGCTGTCTGCCTTGCGCTTCCCCTAGTTGTGCGGGGCTACAGCCGGCGTTCCTGCCTCTCATTTCGACACACAACTAATCTTGGAGGAAATCAGATGAAACTCGCAGATATGATTATCGCTGAAGCAAGAGAACGGGGGCTACGCCATTTCTTTGGACTCCCCGGGGGCGGTTCTCCAC
>JAPUIP010000670.1 GCA_027296925.1 Candidatus Poribacteria bacterium
ACGTGGGAATCGTCAACTGGACGGATGCGCCCCCGCAAATCGACTATGACCTCACGGCGACGGTCGATCAAACCCCGCCGCAGGACATTCCGTTAACCGCCAATGTACCGCAGCGGGACAGCATCGGTCCGAGGCCACCGACATGGCGTTTATTTCCGCAGTACACCATTGAGATTGGCGATGCGGTTGAGCAACTTGATGTGATTGTTACGCCAGACGACCCCCAGCAAGATCTGGATTTTGCGGTGCGGCTGAATCAGCGAGTCGAACTCGAAAGTGGACGAGTCATCGCAGACGTAATCGATCAGAAGCCGACGAGCGGTGGAACCATCACCCTCACGCCCCCGACACTGCAAAGTGGGACTTACTTCATCGCTGTGGGCAACTTTGATACCCAACCCGCACGCTTTACCATTGAGGCGAAAGTCATTGACCAACCAATTGCCGAAAGTGTTCACCCTCTCACTTCAGGCGAGCCGGTTTCCGGCTCGAGCGAACCGGGAACCCCACCTGCCGCCGTGCGCTTCAATCTCCGTGAGCAGTACACAATCGTTGTGCCCACGAACGCGACGTCCTTCTTTGTAAGATTAGAAGCGAACAACTCGGAACTCGATCTCGATCTCGCTGTCCGCCACGAAGAGCCGATTCAAGCCACTGATGGACAACTCATCGCCGATTTTCTGGGTCAGACGCCGCGTGGAATTGAATCAGTCGTCGTCAATTCAAAAACCACGCCCCCGATTCGAACAGGGACCTACTACATCGCTGTCGGCAGTTTCGCTTTGGAACGTGCGGATTGGACGCTCACCGCAACCGTTGCCACGGTGACCGTCAGCTTGAGTCCGACTTCTGCCACGGTCGAGGTGGGAGGACAGCAGGGCTTTAACGCAACCGTTTCGGGGACGGAAAACCCAACCGTTATCTGGGATGTCATGGGTGTAGTGCGCGGGGACGACGTTGTGGGAACCATCGATAACACAGGGCTATATACCGCGCCGTTCTCCGTGCCAGACGCCAATCCCGTTACTGTCCGTGCGACGAGCCTCGTCGATCAGACCCAATCGGCAGCCGCGTTGGTCACGATTGTCCCGCCGGTTGACCGTTATATCGATCTGATTTCGGGAGTTTCGGTCGAAGGGGAGATTGGACCGGGAGTACGCACGCCACGTGAAACGATCTGGAAACTCAACGAACAGTATCGAATCGCTGTGCCAGAGAACGCTCAAGGGTTAATCGTCACCGTTGCCCCAAAGGATGAGTCGGTAGATCTCAATTTCGCCATCCGTTTTGAGGGGCGGATTGCGCTGGATGGGCGACAGGTAATCGCTGATTTCATTGAGCAGGGGCCGGATAGCGGTGGAGTCATTCGCATTACGCAACCGGAGTTGAATGCCGGCACTTACTATATTGCCCTCGGAAATTTCGATCTTAGTCCGGCGAAGTTTACGCTGACGGCGACGGTGATTACCCAACCACAGGTGCTGCGTGTGGCACAGGATGGCACAGGCGACTTCACCTCGATTCGTGATGCGCTTGAGGCGGCTTTAGACCGTGCGACCATTGAGATTCTTGACGATAGGGTATACACAGAAAACCTCGTCATTGAGCGAGATGGCATCACTTTGAAAGCCTCAGAAGGCAAAACGCCTACCGTTGACGGGGATGGTTTTCCTGTGATAACCATCGATGCCGCAGATGATGTGACCATTTCGGGCTTGCGCCTAATTGGGGGTGCGCCGGGAGTCCTTATGTTGAACCGCGCAAGCGGCATGATTGAAGCGAATTCCATCTCCGGTTCAACAGGCCCAAATGGAGATGGCATCTGTCTGCGGGCTGGGGTAGGCGCCATCATCAGGAACAACAAGATTTTTGGCAACGAACGGCGAGGTATCTGTGCGTTGGACGCCAGCCTCACGTTGATCGAGAACGAACTCATCGGCAACGGTACGGAAGGCGTCTTTGTCCAAAGTGGTAGCGAAATGACCTCGCTCCAACTCGAAATTGGCAGCAACCAGATTTCCGAAAACGGCGGAGCAGGTGTCGCGCTGATTGGAGATGTCCGTGCGACAATCGAAGACAACCGAATCCAACGCAACAATAATGGGTTGATGATCGCCGATGTCATGGATACCGTTGCCGTCCGTAACAACGTGATCGATTCCAACAATGCCGAGGGCGTCCTGATCTTCGGATCGACCGTTAAACTGGTCAATAATCAGATGACCCGGAACCGTGCAAATGGGATTGCGCTTGCTGACAGGCTTTCCCGGGATGAATTGGCGGCAGAAGTGGCGGTGATTAACAACACAATTGCCGGAAATGAGACAGGAATTTTCATCGCTCCGCCGAGTATCGGCTATTTAAAGCCAAAAGTCTCAATCATCAACTCGATCATCGCCGGAAACGGGACCGATCTCGTTGACGTGGAATCCGAGGGGGTTCGCTATTCGCTGATCGGAGACGGGACGTTTTCCGGTGAAAATCAGAACATCGGTGGAAATCCGGCGTTCGCAGATCCAACAGCAGGCGATTACCAACTGAGCGCTCGCTCGTCCGCGATTGATGCCGGGACCGGCAAACTTGAGGGAACCCCTGACCTCGACCTGTTGGGAAATCCACGCATATTCGATGGCGACGGTAATGGGGAAGGGCGAATCGATTTGGGGGCTTATGAGTTCCAAGGCGGAGAGCCGACAGCGATCGAGATTTTCCCGACAACTGCGATCGTCGCGGTGAATCAGATTCAAGACTTTTCCGTCACGCTTCTGGGAACCACCGATCAGCGCGTCATTTGGCAGGTCAACGGCGTTGTGAATGGCGACGATAAAGTCGGAACAATCACCCCGGATGGCGTTTATACCGCTCCCGCGACCGTTCCAGTAACAAACCCCGTCACCGTCGAAGCGATCAGCCAACGGGATGCAAGCCTTCGCGCTCAAGCTGTGGTCACGATTGTCCCGAGCCCTCAGACCGGCGTCGCGTTAGTGTCCGGCGTGCCGGTGGAAGGAGAAATTCCGCCCGGCACCCCGGGCCAGCGTCAGATCGTCTGGGCGACTGAAAATCAGTACCGAATTGACGTTCCGGATGATGCCGTCGAATTGATCGTTCAACTCGACGGAAAAAATCCATCGCAGAGCCTGCCCACGCGAAGCGGGGACATTGATCTCGCGGTTCGACATAATCGCCCCGTTCTCTTCGCAGAAGGTCGCCTCGTTGCTGATTTCCGCTCCAATCGTTCCGGAAGTTCTGAAACGATTACTGTTAATCTGAGGTCGAATCCGCCAATCCAGAGCGGCATCTACTATATGGCCGCCGGTAATTTCGATGCGGCGAGCGCCCGGTTCACACTCACCGCGACCGTCCGTACAGGGGTGCGCCCCGGGGTTGCCATCCCTATCAAATCCGGCAAGGCGATTAACGCCACGATTAGCGCAGCAAGCCCCCCTGATTTCTATCTCTGGGATGTAGACCATCAGTACAAGATTGAAGTTCCTGAAAACGCCACGGCATTAACAGTCAATCTCACCGCCGCGGATCCAAGCCTCAACATCGATCTGGCCGTCCGCTTTTCTCAGAAATCATCAATCGAAGGCGAGGTTTTCATCGCCGATGTCAAGTCGCAGAACCCCGCAGGAGTGGAACATCTGCGACTCGAGGTGAACACCAATCCACCACTAAAGGCGGGGGTCTATTATATCGCAGTCGGGAATTTCGAGGCGACGCCCGTGGATTTCACACTGGTAGCAACAGTCTCGACAGAGGCAGACCAATTCCCGCCGTGGGATGTCAACGAAGATGGGATTGTGGACATCTTTGATCTCGTCGCCGTTGGGGAACAATTCGGTCAACCCGTATTGACAAATCCCCGCGCTGATACCAACGGCGATGGGGTTGTCGATATCTTAGATTTTGTGTTGGTATCAAACCATTTCGGTGAACGATCTGTACCCGCCGCACCCAGGCGCGTGAGGTAATCTCCGATTCACATCTTTCCATTCTGCCAGGGTGCGGTTAACCAGAACCCGCCCGCTTTATCCCAAGCTAAAAAAACTTGGGATCTCTCGATTCATCGCGATTTCTGAATCCCCACCCCTCTCATGCGAGTGCTCAACCATCCCGATCAGTGCGCTCAAATCGTCCCTTTCCATCCTAAAAAGCACCCGCAAACGCCCCTTACTCGCAAGTCTGGAACTAGCCTATCCGCCGCTGGCTTACTACGGAATTCCGTAGATTCTGTCTACAGGATTTCGTAGACTACGACGAATTACAGTCGGATAAATGCCTTAAATCAAGTAGAAGTCGATCTGTGCAAATGCAGTCATGGCAGGAATTTCCCGCACTATTATGTCAGGTCATATAACGTTGGCATTAAAGTTGCCTTAAAGGAGATTGCCACACCAATGTTGTGGCGATAAGAGAAGTACCTAGAGGAAATAAGAAAAAGAAGATAGACAGGAGTCAATCATCATGGTTACCGTCGTCATATACGGCTTCAACGTTTTAGTGGTGCTCATGTGTTCATCCGCCGTCGGGTTGCTGCTCTTGGGTGCCTATCAGGATGGCGAGTACAGCATCCGAATAAAGGCAGAAAAAACTCAGCGCGTTGGCATGAATGCACATGCTGAAGAAACGAGCGTCGTTCCCCTTCATACCGATCAAGTTACCGGTTGGAGAATCGCTTAACGGAATTAAGTATTAGGCATTAAGCGAACCCCTAACACCTAATACATAACCTAAGAAAGAGGTAAAGAAAATGAGAAACCGAAAGTTCTGGGGCATCATTGCCCTCATCATTGCAACGGGTATTTTGGCAGGCTGTAGCGTAAAGCCTTATGCAGAGATTTATCTCGAACCGGTCGCTGATGGCACTGCGG